>CAYQBU010000005.1:234-49179 GCA_964415785.1 uncultured Bradymonadales bacterium | reverse complement strand
TCCTTGAGTCCATTCGTAGACGAGTCCGATGGTGAGGATGGCCAAAAAGATGGCCATGACTCCAAAGGAATAAAAACCGTGACCCATGGCAGCGCTGTCGCGCCAGGTCATGGCCCAGGGGATGACAAAGATGGCTTCCAGATCAAATAGGATGAAGCTGATCGCCACGAGGTAAAATTTCACGCTGAAGCGCATGGAGTGGGGATCACCGATGGGATCGGAGCCCGACTCATAGGCCATAAGCTTTTGCGGCGTGGGGTTGTTTGGCCCAAAAAAGGTGGCCAGTGCCAAAATGACCAGCACGACCCCAATGGCCATCACGAGCAAGAGCAGCAGCGGAATATAGTCAGCAATTAACATGGATGAAACTCACAGCGTCCAGAGACCATCAGCGTCCGAAATGCGGTGCGATGCAGCGACCGACGGTTCGCGGGATTGGACTCAACGGAACCGATCGGAGACTCGTCGCCGACCTGCCTAACACGGGGGATTACAGGGTGTCAAATTGGTCACCTGAGCGGCTCGGACATGGGGGTGAAGTGCGCTGTATCGTTTGAAGTTGCCGCCTTCATCCGTGGGAGCTCAATGGCCGGTTAGTCTGGGTGGTTAACGGGGGGATTGGGGGCAACATTCCGACAGGAGAGAGAAAAATCTATGGGATTAGTGAAAAGGGATGGGGTCAAGTGATCAGAATGGGAGAAAGTTTGACTTTCCGACAGCCGTTCAGTAGTTTATGGGAGCTGTATCGACGTCTGGGGTGTCCTTAGGTCCAGTGGGTGGTCCATTGGCCTGAGAGGTGGGCGTCGTACTTCGCCACCACTTAATACACGCGATAGGGGATGTAAATTATGGCACCAACCACTGATTTGACGGATAGACAAGCCACGGTTCTCGAGGTGATTGCCCGGCATATCGACGAGATGGGTTATCCACCGACGATTCGAGAGCTGGGAGATAACCTGGGCATCCGGTCGACCAATGGGGTCAACGATCACCTCAAGGCGCTGGAGAAGAAGGGATACTTGAGCCGGGTTCAGGGAAAGTCGAGGACCATCAAGCCGCTGTATTGGCCCGATGGAACGCCCTACGACGGCGGACGCAGCGCAGCGGCCGACGCCGTGATGGACGAGGATGTACGCCAGATTCCCCTGGTGGGGCGCATTGCGGCGGGGACGCCCCTGACGGCAGTGCAGAACCAGGAGGATGTGCTCACCATCGGCGGTCGAATGCTGGGCCGGGGTGACAAAGAGGTCTTCGCCCTCGAAGTTCAGGGCGAAAGCATGATCAATGACGGGATCTTCGATGGGGACACGATCTTTGTACGGCGTCAGTCCGATGCACGAGACGGCCAGATCGTGGCGGCGATGATCGAGGGAGAGGCGACGGTGAAGCGCCTCTTCCATATGGGCGACTTGATCCGCCTTCAGCCGGCGAACGACGCGCTGGAGCCCATCGATATTCGGGCCGATGAAGCCCGGGAGACGGTGATCATCGGCCCGGTGGTGGCCGTATTCCGGCGGCTTTGAGGAACTCACCGAGGAAGGGGCGGCATCCCCAGCATCCCCGATCGCTTGAGAGAGTAGGAAGAATAAAAGAAGTGGCGAAGTCCAAGTACTAGGTGTGGCCTGAAGTCGAAGTTTGAGATCATGGCAAAAAGCGAATCAGGGTGGCGCAATCGCGCCGCAGAGTATGCCGCCTCGTCTCCCCGCCCGGTGTCGGTGTTGCCGGCGGAGTTGGCCAATCAAATCGCGGCCGGCGAGGTCGTGGAGAGGCCGGCTTCGGTGGTCAAGGAGCTGGTGGAAAATAGTCTGGACGCCGGTTGTCGGCGGGTGGATGTGGTCATTGAAAATGGTGGGAGGGACCTGATTCGGGTGGAAGATGACGGCTGTGGAATGAAGCGCGACGATGCGCTGCGAGCCTTTGAGCGCCATGCGACGAGTAAATTAAATAGTGTCGAAGATCTCTTCGAGATCGGAAGTCTCGGATTTCGGGGAGAGGCATTGCCGTCGATCAGCTCTGTGTCGAAGCTGGAATTGGAGACGAAGCCCCATGGGGAGGTGGAGGGGACGCGGATATTCGTCAACGGCGGGAGCATCGAAGAGGTCGAGGAGGTGGGCAAGGCGGCGGGGACGACGGTGGTGGTGGAAGAACTATTCTTCAATACGCCGGCGCGGCTCAAATTCTTGAAGACGCCGCGAACGGAGAGTCGGCATATCACGGAGATGCTGACGCGCATGGCGTTGAGTCGTCCCGATGTGCGCTTTCGGCTGAAAAAGGACGGAAAGATCCGCCTCGATCTACCCCAGGTGGAGTCGCTCAAAGATCGTATTTTGGCGGTGCTGGGCCGTGAGGTCTACGATGATCTGTATCCCACCTTTGATTATCCGGCGATCCACGGCGTGAAAGCCCGTGGGTATTTTTCAAAACCGGGCCATACCCAGCGCTCGGCGCGAAACGTCTATACCTTCGTGAATGGGCGTTATGTGCGGGATCGGACGATCATGGCGGCGGTTCGCAAAGGCTACAAAAAGATGCTCCCCGGCGGGCGGTATCCGAGCACGGTCCTCTTTTTGGAGGTGCCCTTCGATCTGGTGGACGTCAATGTGCACCCCGCTAAGACGGAGGTGAGGTTTGACGATACACAACCCATCTTTCGCGCCGTTTACCATGCGATTGCTGACGCTCTGGCGGAGGCGCCCTGGCTCGACGAGCAGATGAAGAGCTACCAGCTCAAGCAGCGCGATCGGGAGGAAGGCCAACAGGGCGAGGGCTCAAAGGGGCGCCCTCAGATGGTGCGTCCAGGGGAGACGCAGGTAGAGCCGCTCAACGCCCGACGGCGCCGGCTCTCCGAACAGGGTGGCCTGTCGCCGGGAGAGATCTCGTCGCCCCTTCGCGGTGGTTCGGCGCCGGGAGGCAAGCCGCAATTGGGCTTTAAAAAGGCGGGGTTGACGCCATTGAAGGAGCCGCCCCGAGTGGATCTGGGGCGTGCGGCCGACGAGCCGCCGACGGCACAGGGAAGCGAGGATTATTTTTCGTCGTTGAAGGTCATTGGTCAATTTCGCCGGGCCTATATCGTGTGCGAGGACGCTTCAGGGCTGGTGATCATCGACCAGCATGCCGCCCATGAGCGCATTGCATTTGAGCATTTGAGAGAAGCCTATACCAGCGATGAGGGAGAGCATCAGCCATTGCTCTTTCCATTGCGCCTGGAGTTGGACGCCCTTCGGCGCGACGTGATGGACGAGCATCTCGAATTTTTCGATGAGGCGGGCTTTTCCATCGAGCACTTCGAGGGGCAAACCTATATGTTGCGTGAGATCCCGGCGATCATGGAAGGGGCCAATCACGAAGCGCTGATCAAGGACGCCCTCGATGATCTCTCCAATTTGGGGACCTCGACGAGGGTTGAGGAGCACGTCGACGGGCTGTTGAGTCGCATTGCCTGCCACTCGGTGGTCCGGGGTCCCACCGAGCTGGGTCGAGAAGAGTGTCAGGGGTTGTTAGAGGACATGGACAGGATCGACTTCAAGGCCAACTGCCCGCACGGACGACCGGTTTACTATCGGATATCACTCTTTGAATTGGAGGAGGCCTTCGATAGGAGGTAGGGAGCTATCGACGGAGCGTGTGAGCAGGTGATGAGGCGACGATGGAGTTTGAATTCGATGAAGAGGATCTTCAGGGCCTGGAGCGGGTAGTGGCGCTGGTCGGTCCAACGGGGGTGGGCAAGACGGAGGCCTCGCTGGAAATCGCGCGACAGCTCGATGCTGAAATCATCAGTGTCGACAGCCTTCAGGTGTATCGGAAACTTGATATAGGGACGGCAAAGCTGGTCGATGAGCGCCGCCGGGAGGTCACCCACCACCTGTTGGATGTGGTCGATCCCGATGAGGAGTTCAACGCCGCTGATTATTGTCGCCATGCCCATGCGGCGATCGAGGAGATCAGGAGTCGAGGCAAGACGGCGCTGCTGGTGGGAGGAACGGGCCTGTATCTGAGGGTGCTGGTCCATGGGATTTTTGACGCCCCCGAGCCCAGCGAGGAGCTGCGCGACAAGTATGCGCGCCAGGCCGATGAGAAGGGACGCCAATTTCTCCACGACCGGCTTCGAGAGGTGGATCCGGAATTGGCGGACAAATTCCACCCCAATGATCTGGTTCGCGTCACCCGGGCGCTGGAGGTCTACGACCAGACCGGAAAGCCCTTGAGCGAGCACCAGCGCGAGCATCGCTTCCAGACCCCCAATTATCACGCGTTAAAGATCGCGCTGATTCGTCCCCGCCAGGAGCTCTACGAGCGAATCAATAGGCGGGCACAACGGATGCTCGAAGAGGGATTGATGGAGGAGTATAAGGGCCTACTTAAAGCGGGGTTTGACCCGGGCCTAAAACCGCTTCAGAGCCTTGGATACCGGCAGATGGGCCAGGTTTTAGAGAATGAAATGGAGCTCGATGAAGCACTGGAGGAGATGCAGAAATATACCCGGCGCTACGCCAAACAGCAGATCTCCTGGTTTCGCGGCGAACCCCAGGTGCACTGGGCGATGGCGCCGCTCTTAAGTGATGAAGGTCGCCTGCTAGAAGGGGTGGTCGAAGATCTGCGTCAATTCGTGGACGGTGGGATGCCCGCGCTTGAATGGGCGCAGATCGAGCCATATAACGTCCAGCGTTAGAAGCAGTAGCTGAGGAGAAAGGGGAAAGAGGGGAGAAGCACTCGCAAAATCATGTGGTGGCCTACGGGCCGGAGATAAGAGTGAATGATGAATCAAGACGAGTTGGTAGGCCAACATATCAAGACCCTCAAGCCCTATGTGCCGGGAAAGCCCGTCGATGAGCTGAGACGGGAATTGGGCCTCGATGATATCCTGAAGCTGGCGAGCAATGAAAACCCGCTGGGGCCCAGCCCTCAGGCGGCCAGGGCCATCGAGGAGGGAATTGGCGAGTTGCATATCTATCCCGATGGTGCAGCTCATCACATGATGGAGGCCATTGCTTCCTATCACGACGTCAGCCCCCGGGAGGTGATCACCGGCAATGGCTCCGACGAGGTGCTAACGACGGCGGTGCGGACCTTTTGCGCCTATGGTCAGGACAGTGCCGTGGTGTCGGAGTATAGTTTCGCGGCCTATGGGATACGCTGTCAGGCCCACAACCTGGATGTGCGCCGCGTGCCGATGACCCAGGGACTTGGTTTTGACCTTGAGGCGATGGCGGAGGCGATCGATGAGACGACGAAGATGGTCTTTGTCGCCAATCCCAATAATCCCACGGGCACCTATGTCGATGCAGAGGCCCTGATTCAGTTTTTGGAAGTCGTCCCAGACCACGTGGTGGTCCTGGTCGACGAGGCCTATCACCAATACGTGGAGGCCGGCGATTACCGCACGGCGCTGACGCTTCGCGAGCATCACGATCGGCTGTTGGTGACTCGAACCTTGAGCAAGTGTTATGGGATGGCCGGGGTTCGCGCGGGGTATGGGATCGGTCACCCCGACCTGATCGCCGCGATGCAGAAAGTGCGAGAGCCCTTCAACTGCAATTCCCTGGCTCAACTGGCGCTGCCAGCGGCGTTGGGCGATGACGCATTTGTGGAACGCTCCGTGGAGATCAACGCCGAGGGCCGGGTGGTGTTGGAGTCGGGACTGGAGGAGCTCCAGCAGCGGTGGGAGATCGATTGGACCCCGAGCGAGACGAACTTTTTGCTCGTCGACCTGCCAGCGGAGGGGGTAGAGGTCTTTGAGCGAATGCTTCGAAAAGGGGTGATCCTGCGACCGATGGCAGGTTATGGTTTGCCCCACAAGATTCGCATTTCACTATCCAGAGGCGAAGATATGGAGCGCTGTATCGATGCGCTGCGTGACGTCCTGACAGCGATGGAAGAGGAAGGTCGACTATGATTGTGGCGATTGATGGGCCCGCAGGAGCTGGAAAATCGACGATCGCATCGGAGGTGGCGCGGCGTCGGCAGTGGCAGTTGGTGGATACGGGAGCGATGTATCGGGGTGTGGCCCTGAAAGCTCTGGAAAGGGATCTAGTCCTCGAAGACCCCAGGGCGGTGGCAGAGGTGGCGCGATCGTTGAAATTCGAGTTTCGCTTTGTGGAAGGGGAAAATGTCATCTTTTGCAATGGCCAGGCTCTACGCGAAGAGATTCGACAACCGGAAGTGAGTAAGGCCTCCAGTGTGGTGTCGACCCATAGCGAGGTCCGAAAGGCCCTGGTGGCTCAGCAACGCCAGGTGGGAAGAAAGCGGGCGAGTGTCCTCGAGGGACGCGATATCGGAACGGTGGTCTTTCCCGATGCGGAGCTCAAGCTCTATATCACGGCCAGCGCCGAGGAGCGGGCCCGCCGCCGGGTGGAGCAGATGGAGTCCAACGGACAGGAGCCGAATTACGACGAGGTTCTAGCGAGCATCGAGGAACGCGATCGCCGCGATATGACCCGCGAGATCTCTCCGCTAAAAAAGGCGAGTGATGCCGTGGAGCTCGATACCACGGAGATGAGCATTGAAGAGGTCCTCGACGAGGTCGATCGCCTCATCGCCGAGTCCGGGGCGAATTTAGATTGAGGCCTGCGGGCGAAGAATCTATGCTTAGGACGCCTTGAGCACTCGATAACGGTGCGTCTGACGCGTCGAGAACGTGCTGGAACGTCGTTGCGGCTCGCTCGACGATACCTCCGGCATCGCCTCGTCTCCGCGCCTTGGCCAACAGGCCCTCGACGTTGCAGCCCGCCACCGTCAACTTCGGCTCAAGGCGTCGTAACTGCGGTGTGGAGAGCAATGCAGGCTTCAGGGATTCATGAATTTGCCAAAGATGGCGGTGGGGCGGCCGGTGTTCACGGTGATGGTCTTCAGTGCAGTCATCGTTCTGGGGCTCATTTCTTTTTCCCAACTTGAGATCGATCTGTTTCCCGACATCGAATACCCATCGGTGTCGGTGGTCACCCACTATCCGGGAGCAGGGCCGGCGGAGATCGAGGAATTGATCACCCGTCCGGTAGAAGAAGCAGTGCGAGGGGTGGAGTACGTCGATCGCGTGGAGAGTCTGTCTCAGGAAAATCAGAGCTCTGTGACTCTGAGCCTGGAGTGGGGAAGCGATTTGGACGCGGCGATGAACGATATCCGGGCCTCTGTTGCTCCGCTGGGTGAGGAGTTGCCCGACGAGGCCAGCGACCCGATGGTTCATCGATTCGATATCGATAGCTTTCCGATTCTACATCTCACGCTGGGCGGAACGCTGAGCGAGCCGGAGTTGAGGCAAATCGCCGAAGAACGCCTGGAGCCGCGTCTTGAGGGGGGGTCGGGGGTGGCGTCGGTAACCACCCATGGCGGCGGGCATCGCCAGTTTCAGGTAGAGTTCGACACCCATCAGATGGTGTCCCACCAGGTCAGCGCGGCGGAGATACAACAGGCGTTGATGCAGGAAAACCAGGTGCTTCCCGCCGGAGAGTTGGGTCGTTTGGACCAGACTCTCTCCGTAAGGGTGATGGCGGAAGCCCAAGAGGTCGAGGAGTTGAGCCGGATCACCGTCGCCCATCGGGAGGTCGCCGGGGAGGATGAGCGGCGGGCGATTCGTGTTGGGGATGTGGCGGAGGTGGTCGATGGTTTTGCCGACTCCCAGGCGCTGGTTCGTATCAATGGTGAGAACGGGATGTTGGCGGCCGTGGCCAACGAGTCGGGCACCAATGTGGTGGAGGTCGCCGAGGCGGTGCGCGAGGAGGCGGCGGCGATCAGCGGCGAGTACGGAGAGTCCATCGAGATCGGGGTGGTCGGTGACTTCTCGGAGTATATCGAGGCCTCAATTGCCAACGTGCAGGACGCCGTGCTCCTGGGGGCGCTGCTGGCGATCCTGGTTCTGATGTGCTTTTTGCGAAGCCTCAGATCAGTGCTGATCGTGGCGGTGTCCATACCGATATCGATCGTCGGGATCTTTACACTGATGCACCACTATTCGGTGAGCCTGAATCTGATCAGCTTCGGGGGAATCGCGCTGGGAGTGGGGCTCCTGGTGGATAATGCGCTGGTGATCATCGAAAATATCTATCGCAAATACGAAGGGGGAGCTTCGGCGGAGGAGGCTGCCGTCAGTGGGGCCGCAGAAGTGTCGGGGGCGATCGTGGCCTCCACGGTGACGACACTGGTGGTCTTTGTGCCCGTGATCTTTTTGAGCGGCCTGGTCTCTGTGCTGTACACCGAGATGGCGATGGTGGTCAGCTTTGCCTTGCTTTTTTCTCTGGCGGCGGCTCTGACCCTGATTCCCATGCTCGCCGCTCGGTGGCTACCGGAGAGGTCCGATGGAGAACAGGGGACGGCGATGTGGCCCTGGATGGCTCCGCTGGAGGATTGGTACGGGCGGGTGGCGTCGAAGTCCCTGGATCATCCCTGGTGGGTCATTGCTGTTGTCATCGCAGCTATGGTGGCGAGTTGGCAACTCTTTGATGAATTGGACCGAGAGTTGATGCCCCAGAGCGACCAGAGTGAAGTTTCGATTTCAGTTCACGGGTTGCCGGAGAGCATATCTCTGCAGCGAACGGAAGAGCTGGTTCAACGCATTGAGCAACAGATTCCTGAGCATGTGCCGGAGATGGAGGTGCTCCACGGCATCATTCACCAGCACGCCCATCTGACCTTGACGCTTGCGTCGCCGGGGCAGAGGGAGCGCTCAAGCCAGGAGGTCGCCGATGGCCTCAATGAAGTCATAAGGGATCAACTGGCGGAGGGCGACGTGTTCGCTCATCCCTCGGGGACGATGGGGATCCTCCAGTTTTTGCATGGAGGTGGGGAGCGCCTGGAGGTCAAGGTCAGGGGCTACGATCAGGAGACGGCCGATGAACTGACCCATCAAGCCAGGGAGATCATGCAGGAGGTCGATGGGGTGGTGGGCGCTCAGGCGACCAGTGACCGACGAGCCGGGGAGCTGCGCATGGAGCTCGACCACGGCAAGCTGGCGACGATGCCCCTGGGCCCATCGGAGGTGGGATCTCAGGTCCAGGCATTTCTGCAGCAGGGGCTGATCACGACCTTTCGAGAGGATGGAAGCGAGTATGGGGTGATCACCAGGGTGCCTCGGGCCCAGCGCGAGGGGGTGGAGAATTTCATGGACAACCCGATCATCATGCCCGGCCAGGGCCACGTCGAGCTGGGGGAGGTTGCGGAGCTGGAGGCCCATCCGGCGCCCGTACAGATTCACCGCGAAGACCAGGGGAGGGTGGTCACGCTCACCGGCTTTATGGAGGAAGGCGCGAGCCTGTCGGCGATCAACGAAGAGCTCAGAGAGCGCTTCCAGGCCATGGACTTTCCCGAGAGTTTCGGCGTGGAGGTGGCCGGAGAAGACGAGGAGACCCAGGAGGCCTTCGACTCGCTACTTCTGGGCATCTTATTAGCGCTATCGCTGGTTTATCTGGTGATGGCCAGCCAATTCGAGAGCTTTCTCCAACCTCTCTATATTATGGCTTCCATCCCGGTGGCTGGCATCGGTGTGGTGGTGATGCTCTGGTTGACGGAGACGACGCTCAATATCCAATCGCTGATGGGATGCGTGATGCTGGTGGGGATTGTGGTCAATCACGCCATCGTGCTCGTGGACTATATCAACCTGTTGAGGCGACAAGCGGGCATGGGGGTAAGAGAGGCCGTGGAGGTGGGCGCACGCCGGAGACTGAGGCCCATTTTGATGACCACGGTGACCACGATCTTGGCTTTGGCACCGGTGGCGCTGGGGTTGGGGGAGGGCGCCGATCTCCAGGCGCCCCTGGCGATCGCGGTGATCGGCGGCTTGTCGGTGTCGGGAGGGATTTCACTGATACTCATTCCCGTGCTCTATCACCGGGTCGAGGGCTGGCGCGAAGGCCGGCCGTCGACCCGGTGAGGCAAACACTAGCGTCGGAATCAGATTCCGCCGCTGATGCCCACCATGAATTGACGGGGAGCGCCAGGCTGGATGCCGCGGGGGGCTCGAGAGGAAATATAGTCCTCGTCGAGGAGGTTTTTGGCGGCCACGAAGATGGTGGAATTCCAGTCGTCGTAGGAGTAGCCAAGGCGGGCATCGAGGATCATATAGGAGTCGATAGGGCCGCCGAGTCCATCGGCGCTGGGCTCGGTGGTATTGTCCAGATCCGTAAACTGCTCGCTGATATAGAGGCCGTTGACCTGCGCCGAGAGTCCGATGGGGTGCTGGAAGCGAAGTGAGGTCGACAGGCGGTGCTCCGGAGCATAGGGGAGGCGGTTGCCGACGATATTGTCCTCCCAGGCATCGCCGAATTCAGCGTCTACCCAGGTGTAGGCGATGTGGAGCGGGAGGTTGAAGCCCAGCCCGGCGAGGGCAGCGGCGTCGAAGCGCACATCGGTCTCGAAGCCATATTGAGTGGTCTCTCCCTCGTTGACCAGGGTGTCCTGCTCGGGGTCAGCTCCGGTGGCGCCGGCGGCCTCCGCAGGAGGAATGATCTGGTTAGAGAAGTCGAGTACGAATCCGGTGACTTCGGCGCCGAGCCAGTCGTCGATGCCGGTTCGGAAGCCGACCTCGTAGTTGATAGAGTATTCGGCGTCGAGTTCTAGAATGTCTCCGTCGCTGGTGACGGCGTCTTTGGTCCGCGGGGGAGCAAAGCCTCGGTGGACACCGGAAAAGACGGTCAGCGCGTCGTCAACGGCGTAGGAAATGCCAATGCCGGGGATGACGCCCAGGACATGGTCGCTATTTTCGCGGGGCGGATCGAGATCGGTGGGCTCATCGTCGACGCGGGTGCGAGTGATCTCGCGGTCATGCCAAAAGCTCTCCACGCGCAGTCCCGGCGAGACCTGCAGGTCGCCGTCGAGGAGAAGAAAGCGTTTTTGAGCATAGCCAGCTAGCGCGAGTCCGCTGCGGGATTCCTCGTCGCGGATGAAGCTATCGTCGCGGTCGTCGACCTGGGAGACGATGCGCTGTTCGTCCGTAAATTCACCGTGGAGTCGTGCGCCAACGATCAGCTCGTTGTCGATGCTGTCGCCCAGGCCATAATCGATGGTCGCTCGAGGCTCGATGCCGCCGACCAAAAAGGAGCGGGCGCGATTGCCCATGGTGTCACGGAAAAAGATCTCGGAGCCGTCGTTTGACCAGGCGTCAGGGTCGTCGACAATATTATTGCCCTGCCCATCGATGACGCGCTCGTAATCGCGGCCCTGATCGCTGCGGTCGAAGTCCTGGCGATCCCAGTCGCGGCTGATTCGGTGGCCGTAGGCCGTGGTCTGGAGGAGCACATTGTCGCTCAGGAGCTGGTTGTAAGTGGCCGATAGGCCGAGGCGGCGCACGGGGAGCTCGTCGTGGAAAGCGAAGTTGTCGCTGCGATTATTCTCGTATTGAGGGGTGGTGAGGCCGAGGTAGGTGGCGTTGGAAAACTCGTCATAATAGTGGAGTTTTAGACCCACATCGGCGGTGTCGCTGAGTTGATAGGTGGTCTTGGCGCTAACGTCGGTAAAGTCGAGGTTGAGGTTGCGTTCTCCCTCAAAGCGCTGATGCATGATTTCGAGGCGATAGCCCAGGTCGCCGACGGTATCGCCGACCATGGCGCTTCCATGCATATAGCCGTGGTTGCCGCCGCGAAGTTCAGCGCGAGCCTGAAACTCCTGGGGAGGCTGGGGAGTGATATAGTTGAGGACACCACCGATGGTCTGTGGTCCGTAGAGAATTGAGCCAGAACCCTTGACCAATTCCAGGCGCTCAATGCGCTCGATGGCCGGGGCGTAATAGAGTTCGGGTTCGCCATAGGGAGCGAGAGCGATAGGGACGCCATCCTCCAGGGCGAGCATGGTACGACCTCGCGATGGGTCGAGGCCACGAATGCCGATATTGGGGCGAAGGCCGATGCCTTCCTCGTCGCGGATATGGACGCCGGGCATCGTGCGCAGGGCTTCGTTGGCGCTTATCGGCGCCTGCTGCTCCAGGTCTTCCTCGGTGATCGTGGTGGCCGAGCCGGGGGTGGACTCAAGTTCACCTGGTCGAGCGCCGATGACCTCGATGGGACCGGAGCGAAAGACAGGGGCGTCGAGCTCGACGGCTTCCTCGTCGTCGGTCGCTAAGTCCTCGGTCTCCGTTTCCTGGGGTTGCGCATCGATCACGATAGGGGTGTCATCGGCGTAGGCGAGCGAACTGAGGCTTAGGAGCCCGAGCATCGCGAGTGAAGTGGCTGGAAGTCGATACTTCATAAACTCCTCAATGCCTTCAGAGAGTACAGTGGTAAAAAAGGTGGGGAGCACAATTCCCGAACGTCGGAAGAGGTGTATTGATTTTGAAAACCATTGTCAACTTAAATGAAAATGAGTTTCATAATCGATCTTGGGACGGGCACTACAAGCTATCTGTAGGGAGGGCTAATACGCGATGAATTGCGGGCTAACTGTGGAGGCTGAACTGGACGGGGATCACGAATTCCTGCTCGGAATCGGCGGCGTGGTCGGGAAAGGCGTCGAATGGAGCCGCGGCCTCCACCATTCGGCGAGCCTCGTCATCGAGGGTGTCGTGGTTGGAGGATTCGATGATCGTCGGGGGGGCGGCCAATTCGCCGTTGCGATCGATGATGATGCGAACCGTGGCCGATCCCTCTAGCCCGCGGCGTCGGGCCATGCGGGGGTAATTCTTTTCGGATTGCACGGACTGCATGAGGCCCTGGCCATAATTTTGCCAATCGACGGGCTCGGCGGTTGGCTCCGGAGCCGGCGAAGGGGGGTCGGGGCGGTTTTGGGAGATGGCGGAGGGAAGGGTCAGGTTGTCGAGGTCTGGCTCGGGGAGCTCCTCTTCGGCGAGTTCCTCGTCGGGGGTTTCCTCTCGCATCTCTTGTTCGGGTTCCGGTTTCGGAGGGTCATCGGCGATAACGACGTCGGACTCCGGGGTGGGCGTTTCCGGTTCATCGGCCACAACGGGCTCCGGTTCGGGCTCTGGCTCCGGTTCGGGTTCGGGTTCGGGTTCGGGTTGTGGCTCAGGTTCGGGCTCCGGTTCTGGTTCGGGCTCTGAGGGAAGCTCTGGCGGCGGAACCATGGCGATCTCAGAGGGGCTATCGTCGGGACTGTCGGGATCGGAAAGGCCGATAGGAATGGCGGCGAGGCCGAGGTGGAGGATCACCACCACGGCGATGGGAGCAGCCCAACTGGCTTCACCGGTCTCGTTGAAGGTCAAAAAGCTCACTGGGCGGCCTCGCGGGTGGCGATGGAGACCGACTCGAAGCCGGCGGCGGCAGCACGGTCGAAGAGCTGAACGGTGCGGTTGAGATCGACGCGGCCGTCGCCGACAATGACCAGGGTGTCCACTTCCCGAGCCCTGATTTCCAGTTGTGCTGGCAGGTCTTCCTCGCTGACCTCATTGCCGTCGAGCTTCATGGGCTCGTCGACGGGGAGGGTCAATACGGCGGATTGGTCGGCCGGTTGGCTGGTCTCATGCGCTGTGGGGAGGGTGACGTTCATCTCGCGGATGCGGTCGAAATTGGCGGCAAGAACCACAAAAATCAACAAGATGAAAACCACGTCGATCAACGCCGAGACGTTGATCGTCGGTGTTTCGCGCTGGAAGCTATCAAACTGCATCGGCCAGCTCGTCGACGATTCGGGGGCCAGAAGATTGCACGTCGCCATCGCCGTCAGGACCGGGGCCCGGCAAGGCGGTCAAGACCTGCTCGACGGTATCGCGCAGGACGAGACGAAAGCGATCGGTACGGCTATTGAGGTAGCTATAGGCGGCGAGGGCGGGGACGGCGACCATGAGTCCGGCGGCCGTGGTAAGGAGGGCTTTCCAGATTCCACTGGCCAGCAGAGCGGCGTCGACGGTGGCCGTTTCGGTGCCCTGGAGGCTCATGAAGAGCTCCACCATACCGATGACGGTGCCCAGAAGGCCGAGCAGGGGGGCCGCTTGAGCGACAAAGGAGAGGCCGCCGACGTTTTTTTCAAGCGATTGGATTTGAAGGCTTCCCACTCGCTGGGCTTCGGCCTCCACGCGGTCGGGTCGTCGCTCGATGGTGTCGAGCATCGCCTCCACGACGTTGCCGGCGGGATTATCCGTAGAGGCCGCCTGGTGACGGGCCTCGCTCCACTTTTTCTGGCGAAGGTCGTCGATCATCTGGTCGCGCCAGGAGGTATCGAGCAGCCTGCAGGCTCGGAATTCAAGAAACTTTTTAACAAATATGGCTACTGCTGCGGCCGAGCACAGGTAGATGGGCACCATTGCCCACCCTGCGTTGGCCATGAGCTCTCCAATTGTCATGATCGAGTACTCCTGATGGATCACGCCAAAATCTCAGCCACGGTATATAATATTTAGAAAGCCGTGACAATGAAAATCGTTTTCATTTTCAACGTTAAGCAGAGAATAGAGGGAGTCCAGCGCAAAGGAGCACACTTTGGACCGAGATGTTCGTCAGGTGTCTTTGGAAAGGGGCGTCAAAAAGTCGCTGAGGCGTAGGAGTTGACGCAGGTTGTGGACGTCTTCTCCCAGGAGGGGAACGAGGCGAAGCAGGTCCTGGCCGACGCGATCGGCGAGGTCGTCGATGGCTGCGCGATCTCGGCCGGCCAGGCGGGCAAGCCGGATATAGTGCGCCTGGAGCTGCGCCATCAAGGATTGGAGTTCGTCTTCTGGAAAGGACTCATCGAGCATCGACTGCAGGGTCTGATCGTTAAGGGGCTCCAGATCGGACTCCAAAAAGTGGGGGATGACACGATTGAGGATGAAGACCCGTGCCTCTTGTTCCAGGTCGGCGAGCTTTTCGTGGAAAAAGTGTGCCTCTTTGATGCGCCGTGGGTCGGCGCTGGTGATCACGAAGAAGTGGGTTCTGGGATCGCGGAGGATAAACTCAATCATCTCGCCGCGTTGCTGGAGGGCTTCCTGGAGGTAGTGGAAGGTGTCGAAGAATTCGACGAGGTCTTTGACGAAACTCTCGCCCAGGACCTTGGAGATAAGCTTAAGGACCACGGACCCGGGATTGAAGACACGGCTAAAAAAGCCGGCGTCGCGGTCCGGTAGAAACCACTTGATGATGCGGTCGTCGAAGAAAGTGGCCGCTCGCTTGGGAGTTTCAAGAAATTCGAGTGCGTTCTTGGTGGGCGGGGTGTCGAGAACGACGAGGTCGAAATACCCCCCGGTATACAAGTCGTGTAATTTGTCGAGGGCCATGTACTCCTGCATGCCATGCAGCGCCGAGGACAGCAGCTTGTAGATATTATTTTCACGCCCTTTTTCGAGGGCCTTGTCGTCCGGGGCGTATTCATCGATGAGATCATTAAAGGTCTCTTCGGAATCGAGCATCATGGCCCAGAGTTCGCCGTCGTCGTTGCGCTCCAGAGAGGCCAGGGAGGCGACCTCGTCGAAGGCCTGGTCGAGCGATATCTGCTGGGGCGTATTGGTCAAAGAGTCCAGGCCCAGGCTATTGGCCAGGCGACGGGCGGGATCGATGGTGAGGACGATGGTCCTGCGGCCGGCCATGGCGGCTCGCAGACCGAGGGTGGCCGCGGTGGTGGTCTTGCCGACGCCGCCGGGACCAACGCAGACGATGAGCCGCCCCTCATCGAGGGTGTGTTGGATCGTGGATGCAGCGTCGGTGGGTGTGGGCTGAGATTCGCTCACGGTCAACGGCTCCTCAATACGAGTCAAGTAGGGGTCGATGAGGCCTGGGCCTCATCGATGCGATCGGCCAGGAGGTCCACAATGTCGGCACCTGACGACTGATAGACGATGGGAAGCTCGAGGATGGGGGCCTGGAGATCAGAGTGCAATTTGGAGAGGTACTCCTGGTCACGCTCAAACCAACCCAGGGCGAGGGCATTGCCCTGGAGTAGGCGGGCCAGGGCATCGCGCTCGGTCAGTGAGACGTCGGTACCGGTGAAAAGGCCGTCGAGGTCGCCTACTTCATCCTTGAGGTGTTCTTGAAGGGTTTCAAAGAGGGGTCGGTCGTCAGCCTCAATGGGAGACTGATGAACCATATTGGCGATCGCAAAATCGAGGGGACGACCCAGAGTACGTCGGATCTCACCTTCCAGCTCGATGGTCTCGTTGACGGGCATCTCCTCGGGAAGACAGATGGCGATCACCGATGTGACCTCGGGGTCCCCGATAAGATCGGCGACCTGGCGCGACATTTTGGCGATGGGTCCGACGCCGCGCATCATGCCGTGCATGGTTTCAGGAACGTTGAGAAAGGTCACGGCGTGGCCGCTGGCCGGGAGGTCGACCAGGATATGGTCGTAGAGCGGCTGACCGCGATCGTCGGTAGCCTCGTAGAAGACGCGGACCTGGTCGAGGATAGTGACCTCGTTGACGGAGGGCGCGGCCTTGAAAAAGACACGGGCGATGCGGTTTTTAATCACTCCTCTGGCGATGCGCTCACTGGGCACGAAGCGTCGCAGGGTGGCGATGAAGCACTCTTCGGAGTCGAGATTGGAGGCGTGAAGCCGGTCGGTGATCGGCACGGGCTCCAGTCCGGGAGAGGTGTAGTCGTAGAGGTCTTCCATGGCCGAGAAGGTGTCGGTCTCCAGAACGAGCGTTCGTCGGCCATCACGGGCGAGGGCGCGGCCCAGAGCTGCAGTTACGGTGCTCTTTCCGACCCCTCCTTTGCCGGTAACAAAGATCAATCTGCGTTCACTGAGTTCCTGGAGCATAAAAACCTGAAGTTTCGACACATAGAAAAAAGGAAGCGCTGTCGAGCGCTCGTTTTAGAAAGCCCATGGCCCGGTGTCAATTGGGAGCGAGCATGGGCGCAAAAACAAACGGCGACCCCAGAAGGGGCCGCCGCATTGCATGCTCAGAGGTGAGGAGGATTAATTCTCCGTTTCCTCTTCCTCTTCATCTTCGTCCACCTCGGTGTCCTCAGCGTCGTCGGCGTCGGTATCCTCAGCGTCGTTTGCCTCGGTGTCCTCAGCTTCTTCCGCCTCCGCTTCCTCGGCTTCGTCAGCGTCGGCTTCTTCGGCTTCATCAGCCTCCGTTGCTTCCACTTCCGCCTCTTCGGTGTCATCGGCGTCGGCAGCGTCGGCTTCAACGGCTTCGGCGTCATCGGCGTCAGCAGCGTCGGCCTCAACGGCGTCGGCCTCGTCGGCATCGGCTTCCTCATCGGAGGTGTCCGTACCGCCGGTGAGATCGCCGAGCTTGCCTTTGAGGAGGTCGCCGAGTTGGGCGGTGGCGCCGGTTTCTTCGCTATAATCCTCGACCTGACCGGTCTCGGAGCGGCGAATGAAGTTCTTGATGGACAGAGCGATCTTGCGCTCTTTGGGGTCGACGCTGATTACCTCGACCTTGTGCTCTTCGCCAACATTGACCACTTCGCTGGGGTCTTCGATGCGCTCGTCAGCGAGTTCGGAGATATGGATGAGGCCTTCGATGCCGTCTTCCACTTCCGCGAAGGCACCGAAGTCGGTGAGCTTCGTGATCTTGGCGTTGACGATTTTGCCCGGGGGATAGCGCTGGGGAAGCGTTTCCCAGGGGTCGGACTCCAGCTGCTTGATCCCGAGGGAGAAGCGCTCGTTGTCCACGTCGATATTGAGGACGACGGCCTCCACTTCCTCGCCCACTTCGTAGAGGGCAGAGGGGTGACGGATCTTCTGGGTCCAGCTGATATCGCTGATATGGACCAGTCCGTCGATGCCCTCTTCGATGCCGACGAAGATACCGAAGTCGGTGATATTTCGGATTTTTCCAAGGATCCGGGTACCGACGGGGTACTTGTCCTCCAGGAGGGTCCAGGGGTTGGGCTCGATTTGCTTGATGCCCAGGCTGACCTTTTTGGCGTCGGTATCGAGGTTGAGGACCACGCATTTGATGATCTCACCCTCACTGACCACACGATTGGGGTGCTTGATACGTCGGGTCCAACTCATCTCGGAGATGTGGACGAGGCCCTCGATGCCCTCTTCGAGTTCGACGAAAGCGCCGTAATCGATGAGACTGACCACGCGACCGAGGACGTGAATGCCGTCGGGGTAGCGCGATTCGGCGCCTTCCCAGGGGTCGGGGGTCAGCTGCTTGTAGCCGAGGCTGACGCGCTCGCTATCGGGGCTGAATTTGAGGACTTTGACCTGAATTTCATCGCCGACGTTGAACAATTCCGTGGGATGGGAAACTCGTCCCCAGCTCATGTCGGTGATGTGAAGAAGGCCGTCGATGCCACCGAGGTCGACGAAGGCGCCGTAGTCGGTGAGGTTTTTGACGATGCCGTCGATGACGGCGCCGGCCTCGAGCTTTTCGAGGGTCTTTTCCTTGAGGAGTGCGCGCTCCTCTTCAAGAAGGGCGCGACGGCTGAGGACGATATTGCCGCGGTCCTTGTTGAACTTGATGATCTTGAAGGCGAATTCCTGACCGAGGTACTTGTCGAGGTTGCGGGTGGGCCGCAATTCGACCTGAGAGCCAGGCAGGAAAGCCTTGACGCCAATATCGACCTGAAGGCCTCCCTTGACGCGGTTGGTGATCACGCCGCGGACAAGTTTGTCCTGGTCGTCTTTGGTGGCGATGATTTCCCAGACCTTCATGCGGTCGGCGCGTTCCTTGGAGAGGACGCATTGGCCCTCTTCGTCTTCGCGTTCTTCAAGCAGGACGTCGACGACGTCGCCGGCCTTGACGGTGACCTGACCATCTTCGTCGATGAATTCATCGACATCGATGCGGCCCTCAGACTTGAAGCCAATATCGACGAGGACATACTCCTCGCCGACCTCCAGGATTTTACCATCCGTGATTTCGTTTTCCTGGACGGTCTGGAGTGAGCTGCCCTCCTCGTCGAGGAGTGCCGCGAAATCATCGGTGGAAGGAAAAGAATCGGTTTGTTGGACTGACATTGACGACCTTGGATTTGCGCTAACGAGCGACGTAAACGGGTTAAGGGAAGCGGGCCCGCCGGCCCTCATGGCCAGCGTACTGAATTCGGCGGCTTCCAACTTGAGCGATTAAACCTAATCACCGGCATCGCCGGTGGCGACTACGGATCGGTTGTGCCCCAAAAAGTGGAGTGGCGTCCGAGTGCCGTAGGAACGTCGGCAAACCCTAGTGTTGACCAAAGGGGTTGTCAACAGGTTCAGGAGGCGAGGAAAAAAGGAGGTGCCAGGCCAGGCGGTGGCCATTGTATCGATCGGCCAGGGGAAGCTAAGGAGAAGAGGAGTCAATGTCCGTCACAGCCCATCACAGATGGGTTAAGCCAACGCAGGAGAAATGGAATGCATAAGCCAAAATTGGGATACGAAGCATTGGGATTTGATACGCGGGCGATTCACGCCGGCCAGGAGCCCGATCCAGAAACGGGGGCGATCATGACGCCCGTGTTTCAAACCTCGACCTACGTGCAGTCGTCGCCCGGAGAGCATCGGGGCTACGAATATAGCCGCACCGACAATCCAACGCGAAACGCTCTGGAAGATTGCCTGGCGAGCCTGGAAGGGGGAAAGCATGGGGTGGTCTTTGCCTCGGGGTGTGCGGCGACGACGACGATCATGCACATGCTCAGCGAGGGCGATCACGTCGTCAGCGGCGATGACGTCTACGGCGGGACCTATCGGCTATTTACGAAGGTCTTCGATCCCATGGGCCTGGATTTCAGTTTCGTGGACATGACCGATCACGACGCCTTCGAGGAGGCGATCCAAGAAGAGACGAAGATGATCTGGTTGGAGTCGCCCACCAATCCGATGCTCAAGATCACCGACATCGAGGCGATCTGTGAGATGGCCCACGACCGGGGCATCGCGGTGGTGGTGGATAACACGTTTATGAGTCCCTATTTCCAGACGCCGCTGGAGCTGGGGGCGGATATGGTGATTCACTCGACGACGAAATTCATCAACGGCCACTCCGACGTGGTTGGGGGAGCGGTGATCACCAATGACGATGAGATGGCCGAGCAGTTGGCCTTTTTGCAAAATTCGATGGGCGCGGTGCCGGGGCCGATGGATTGTTTTCTGGTCCTTCGAGGGGTCAAGACGTTGGCGGTTCGAATGCGTCAGCACGAGGCGAACGCAAAGGCGATCGCCGAGGTGCTGGAGGGGCATCCGGGAGTGGAATGGGTTCGGTATCCGGGCCTTGAGAGCCATCCGCAACACGATCTCGCCAAAGCGCAGATGTCGGGATTTGGTGGCATGATCACCTTCGAGCTGAAGGAAGGCCTGGAGGCGGCGCGGACGCTATTGGAGAGCGTGGAGGTCTTTACGCTCGCCGAGAGCCTCGGTGGGGTGGAGAGTTTGATCGAGCACCCGGCGATCATGACCCACGCCTCGGTGCCCAAAGAGGTGCGCCAGGAGTTGGGGATCAGCGATGGGCTGGTGCGCTTGTCGGTGGGGATCGAGGATGGGGATGACCTCATCGCCGATCTCAAGCAGGCGCTGTAAAACGGGATAGAGAGGGCGCCCTCGTGGACAATTAGCCCGGATTATTCACGACTCGCCTACTGCGGCTCATCAGAGCCCAGATGCCTGTATCTCACCCCAAGGGCATTTCCTCGCTGCGCTCAGGGCACGCTCCACAGACGATGCTCTGCATTGTCTGTGGGGCTCGATTTTGGCCTCTGAACTCTGATTTTGCCTCGTCACGACGTCTCATGAATAATCCAGGTTAGAGGGCGTCCCAGAAGAGGTTGAGCTCTCCTTCATTGAGGTCGGTGTACAGCATTTCAATCATCCAGCGGGGCAAGAAGTGGTACTCGATGCGCCAGACATTGTCGGCGTGGTCATCGTCGGAACCGAAGTGGTGGCGCCAGGAAAAGAAGATGTCATTGGTCAGGTAGGAGCCCACCTCGAGACGGCCCCCACGGGAGCCGGCGGCGGCGGGTTCCAGGCGCAGGACATCGACGGGGACGGCGCCGGCGAAGCTGTCCTGAAGCATGCCAAAGAAGAGTCCGCTCACGGCCGATAGGGCCTGGCTGGCGACGCCCTCATCGCGGCCGGCATCGCTTCGATCCGGTGGCCGGCCGGTCATCAAGACGAAGAGGATTTCCGTATCCGTCATCGCGGGATCGCTTTGAAGTTCCAGGCGGGGCTCGAGGGCGGTGCCAGAGACATTGAAGACGATGCGGGCGTCTCCTTCGCGGGGCGGGCCAATAGCGTCGGTGATCACGCGGTCCAGGGCGTAATGGGCCTCCAATCGCAGTCTGGGATTGGGGGGGATGTTGCCCGTGAAGGTGATCTCCGAGGGGCGAATATCGAAGCGACGCCCCAGAAATTCGAGGTGTCCGCGCAGCAAGTCAACCGACCCCGTTAAGCCCACGGAGGTGCCGGCGATCTCAGCGACAAGGTCGGCCTGGAAATTGACGTCCCCCATGGGGTGTCGAGCCCAGGCGTTGCGGGCGATAACGATACTGACCTCGAGGTTGAGAAAGGGGGCTTCTTGGGTCTCCTCGCCGAAGAGTTCGGCGAAGAAGTCGCGGCGGTCGCCGTCGATGATGATGATGTCGGGATCGAGAACCGTGTCGTGGAGAGCGCGATCCCATTCGTCGGTGAGAATAATCTCGAGATCGGAGATGGCGATCGCGATCTGTCCTGGGTCACCGATGAGGTCGCCCATGACGCTGATATTGGAAGAGACGAAGAGGGGGAAATCGGTGCCAAAGCCAACGAGGTTAAATGTGTCGGCTTCGGCTTGGAGGTCCAGGGATTGGGGAATGAAGAACTCGTGGTCCACAGATCCGTTGACCTGCACAAATCCGTCGCCGTCATGGGCTTCCAGCCGTTCAATGTCAAAGGATTCGTCGTCGATGGCGATGCGGGCCTCGATGTCGTCAAAGCCACGGGCAAATTCAGGCAAGGTCAGTCCCCCTTCGCGCAATTCGATATCGCCGTTGAGGACCGGTTCGTCCCAGGAGCCGGAGGCGTTGATACCGATGCTCAAAAGACCGACGGGATCGACGATATAGTCAGAGACGAGGCGGGTGGGGATGACCTCGGAGAGATCCAAGTCCTCGGCATCGACGCCGAGGTGAAGGTCGCCATCGGCCTGCCAGGGGGCGCCAGCGGCGAGCTCAAGGATATCGAGAAGGATGGGAGCCTGGCCATCGAGGGTGATCAGCGGTTCCTCGTCGGACCAGAGGCCGCCATCGAGGGCCACAATATCGTTGCCGCCGCTGACACTAAGGGCGAGGTCACCGCTGCTGCCATCGCCCAGTTCGGTGTCGAAGAGGCCGACTTCGGCCTCCACTTCAGGGCTTCGGAGGGAACCGCTGAGATCGAGGGAGGCGGCGATATAGCCGGGGACCCGGGCCAATTCATAGTCGATGACACTGAGGTTAGCCACCGGGAGGTCGTGAAGTATCCATTCGAAATCAAAGGCGATATCGTCGATGGTTTCCCCGGCGACCAGGGGAGCAACGGGCAGGGGCAGGCGGCCCTCTCCGGAGAAGATATCGTCGTCATTCCAGTCCAGGACCATGCGATAAAAGTGAATGTGTTGATCGCGGATATCGGCATCGAGTTCGAAATTGATATTTTGAAATTGCTCCCATCCGGCACCGCGAAGGTCGAGCTCGATGAGGCCCTCGGGGTCGGCGAGGGTTCCACCGACCTCTAAGTCCAGGTCGGCTCGTCCAGCGAGGTTACTCTCCTGGAGATTTTCAATGGGAAGGCGAGAGAGGTCAATGGCTGGAACGCGTGCGCGAGCCTCAAAGGGAGTGTGGAGCAAGGCGTCATCCCATTGAAGGGCATCGACGTCACCGGTTTGGAGGGGCTCGATCCATTCTTCGAGAACCAGGGGCGTGCGAAACGTCAGTTGAGCGGCCACGTCGTCTCGCCAATCGACCTGGGTATCGAAATTGAGACCCTCTCCACCGTGGTCGACGGAGCGATAGGAGAGATGGGTGTCGAGGTCGAGGTCTCGAATGTCGATGAAGTCATCGTTGATTTCGCCCTGAGCCTGAAAGGAAGTCAGGGAAGTGCGCAGATCAAGGCGTGGGTCGGCGAGGGTGCCCTCCCAGTGGAGCGAGCCGTGGATGTGGCCATCGATTCCGAAATCATTGAGGACGGGGACGGCCTCGTGAAAATCGCGAAGGTCCTGGGGCCAGATCTCAATGTCGAGCAAGGAGTCTCGGTCGGCATGGAGCTCCCACTGGCCGCCGAGGTCGAGGTCCAGCGGGATCTGAGCTGTCACCTCCAGGAGATCGGCGTCGAAGGCGTTGATGTCGAGGTCGTCTATGATCAGCCGTTGATCGCCATAAGTCCACTCGAGCTCGGCATTGACAGGGCCCTGGCCGTCGACGGAGGCGTCGACGAGGTTGAGGGCGCTGTCGATCACGGGGCGATTGTGGGTTCCCGTCAGGTCGAGATAAGTATCGAGTTGCCCCTCGATGTCGGGAAAATCGTCGACGAGGATTGGAAGATAGAAGCCATCGGTGATCGCGGAGAGGTCGAGAGAGGAGGAGATGGACAGTGATTGATCGCTTTCGGGGGTGAAGTGGCCATCGATGGACAGATGGTTGGCCTCATCGCCGATGCGGAAGGCCTGGGCCTCCAGGTGCTCCGGACGGATGCGAAGAAGGGCATCATCGCCGGTGGTCCAGTGAAGCTCATTGGTCTCGATCTCCAGGGAGAGGAGGTTTAGGCCGCCGAGGTCGTCGTGAAGCTGGAAGGCGCCATCCAGAGCCAGAAAGATCCCCGAGTGCTGGTTGAGGGCCAGGGCCAATTCGTGATGAGCATCGGCGAAGGTCAGGGTGGCGCTGGTATCTTCGAAGGCCTCGCCCTGGGCGTTGAGGTCGGTGACCAAGGCGTCGAGTGTGCCGCGGGGGTCCAAAAGAGTGCCGCTCAGATCGGGGGTGATGGTGATATTGTGGGCGACCAGATCAGCGTCGGGAAGGGTTAGGGACTCGGCCTGGAGTCCTCCGCGGAGTTGGAAGTCATCGATCATCTCCAATGGGTCAGCGCCATCGCTGAGGTCGGCGGTGGCGTCGATGGTGGTTGTCACGTTGTCGACGCGGTAGTCGGGCGCGATCAGGGAGTCGGTCTCCAAATCGAGGCGAAGGGTGGCCGATTGCAGCGGCGACTCGAGGTCTCCCAGGAGGGCAGAGAGGTCGGCGTTGGCGCGCGTATCCTGGATCACGAGGTCGTCGAGGCGCAGATCGCGAATCCGCGTTTGAGTGTCCAGTTCTGCGCGGTCGACGACCAGAGGGCCGTCTCCAAGGTGAAGGCGTCCCTCGGTGGAGGCCTGGAGCGTACCGACACGGGTGGTGCCGGAGCGCAACTCGCGGATGCGAATGCCGGCGGAAATATCGGTGGCTCGCTCAGGTGCAGCATCGGACTGGAGATCGAGGTCCAGAAAGGTCAGAGAGAGGTCGGGTGCGTTCAATCCACGGAGCTCGACATTGGCGGATTGCTCCAGGGAATCAAGTGCCCCAAGGGGATCGTCGGAGAGGGGATCGAGCTGCAGAGAGCCCTGACCCTGGATGGCGGCATTGTCGAGTGCCAGATCGGGCAGCCCAAGGCCATCGAGGTCGGCGTCGATGGTGTAGTTGAGGTCCAGAAGCCCCTGGTCGTGACCCACGGAACGGGAGCTGAGCTGGAGGTCACCGGCGCTGGTGTTGACGCGGACTTCGAGGAGCTCATCGTCGACGTTCAAGCGCTGAAGGGTCCAGGCGACGTCGGTGTCCAGGGAGTCGAGAGCCGCCAGTGGATCGTCGGAGAGGGGATCGAGCTGCAGGGCCCCCTGGCTGTTTAGGGTGGCGATATCGAGGGAGACGTCGGGCAATCGGAGGCCGTCGATGGCGGCATCGATGGCGTAGTCGAGCTCCAGGAGCTCTTGGTCGGGACCCAGAGAACGGGAGTTGAGCTGGAGGTCACCGGTGCTGGAGGTGATCCCAGCTTCGAGGAGGTCGTCGTCGACGTTTAAGCGCTGGAGGGTCCAGGAGATGTCGGCGTCCAGGGAGTCGAGGGCCGCCAGTGGATCGTCGGAGAGGGGGTCGATCTCCAGGGAGCCCTGTCCGTCGAAAGTGGCGCTGTCGAGGGCGATACCGGGCAGTTGTAGGCCATTGATGGCGGCGTCGATGGCGTAGTTGATGGCATAGATTCCCTCACCGGGGATGTCCGAGGATCGGGAGTCGAGTTGAAGGTCACCAGCGCTGGAGTCGATCTCTACCTCGAGGAGCTCTTCATCGAGGGCGAATTGTTCAAAGTCCCATTGGGCGTCGACATCGATGGAGTCCAATTCCTCGATAAAAAACTGGGGATCCAGGGTTTCATCGAGGATGATTCGATCGAGCCACTGAACGTTGATATCGAGGTCGAGGGTGGCCTCCTCCGGAGCGGGGATCTCGGGGTGGGGTGTGGCGGGGGTGGAGGTGGAGGCCTGAAGGGAGAGTTCGCCTCCCAGATCGAAGATCGCCGCTCCATCGACGTCGATATAGGGGGATTGGGCGACGGCTTCGGCGAGCGAAAAGTGGCCATCATCGGCTCGCAGGTGGAGTTGCAACCCGTAGAGTTCGGTGGATCCGTCGAGGGTGGTTTCACCGAGTTCGGCCTGAATGTCGGAGCGCAGGGTGTTGGGGTCGATCCCCTGGCCATGGGCGTCGAGATCCAGGGATGTGGTCAGCGGCGGCAGGTCGTCGAGGCGTATCCATTGGTGAGGGGCGAAATCGGGAGCCTGGAGCTGGACGTGGTAGCCGAGTTCGTCCTCCAGGTAATCGGTGAGTTCAATGGAGGCCACGACCGGCTCGGCGGCATCCTCGGTCTGAAGGGCGATATCGGCATCAAGGGCGTCGGCGGTGATACGAGCGTCGGCGTCGGCGTAAATTGAATTGTCGGTCTGGACCTCGCCCTCGGTGACCCAGTCGAGGAGGGCCGGTTGGATCTCGGCATGGGGCGTCCGCAGGTCGAGGAGATCAAAAGGCATCGGCGGGTCGTCGTCGGGGTCGGCCAGTGCCATTCGCAGGTTGAAATCTTCGATGGAGATCAGGGGGTCGGCCTGCAGGGAGCCGACCTGGGCCTCGAGATTGGTGGCATCCATGACGAGGGTCGATTGCTCAAGGCCGATGGGTACAGTAGCGGGTAGAAGATCGGCGTCGAGCTGAGCCTGCAGCGAATGGAGATCGAGCTGAATATCATGGCCCGCCATGGCAAACTGAGCATCAATGTCGATGGAAGACGCCCACAGGGTGGTCGGTGCCCGTGGGATAGCGAAATCGTGGTATTCGGGGGCATCGAAGGCGGAGCGGAAGGCGGTCGCAATTTGGTCGCCTTCGCGAGCTTCGTCGAGCTCCTCGGCGCGCATGTCGCGCCATTGGCCGAGGCCTTCCCATTCGTCGACGGGCAATGTCTCGTCGAGATAGGCGATCTGGAGGCCACGAAGGCCGATGGATTCGACCTCGATGGGCCAGTCGAAGGGCTCTTCATCGACCGGTGGGTCTTCGTCCTCCTCAGCGAGGGTAATCCAGTTGAGCAGGCCATCGTCGTAGGTGCGGACAACGGCGGTTCCGCCGTCGATCTCCACGGAGTTGATCTGGATATTCTGGTAGAGAAAGGGAAGAAGGGAGAAGTCCACGGTCGCCGAGTCGATATGGGCGGCGAGGTTGTCGCGCCCGTCATAGATGCGAAGATCGTTAACTCGAGCCTGGCCAAGGAGGCTGCCCTCCAACGAAGTGATGTGGATCGTGCCGTGGAGGTCGTCGTTGACCATATTGAGCACCCGCTCCACCAAATCCATGCGCAATCCCTGATGCTGCAGGGCTGTGATGAATAGGGCAGGCGTCACCACCAGAAGTCCGAGAAGGACCAAAAGGGCGATCAAAAGACGGCGCTTCCAGGTCTTCATCGGGCCTCCGAACTGGCTATGCGTATCGAAATCTGGAGCATGCCGTTAGGGGGCGGTCAAAGAAGAGGTTGGTGGTGGTTGCACGTGCGACGGAGGCGAATGTACCATGGCGTGGACAAATGTCATGCAATGGATTCGACGAGGACGTAGCCGCGTGCTGGACTACCGACACAACTATAGGGACAAGTGGCCCTACGTCACGGTAGAATCAAAATCAACGCTAGTGGAAGCGATCGAGATGCGAAGGGTGAGGTCGGGATGAGGTGTGAAATGATGAAGAAGGGACAGCTCGCGATGTGGGTGGTGATAGTGCTGATGGGGCTGATGGTGAGCACACCCCTGATGGCGGAGGAAGACCAGCGCGAAGAGGGGCTGCAAGCCCTGAGGAGTGCGAATGACGCCTTCGATGAAGAGGACTTTGAGCAGGCCTACGAGTCCTATAGCAAGGCCTTTGAGATCCTGGGGATTGCTCAGATCAAGTACCGCATGGGTCAATCCGCACACCTGCGCGGCGAGGCTCGAAAAGCCGTCGAGCACTACGAGGCCTATCTCGAAATCGGAGACGATGAAGAGTTTGTCGGTCGCATCGAAGAGGCGTTGCCGGAGTTGCGCGCCCAGTTGGTGACGGAAGTCGAGGTGGTGACGGTGCCGGAGGGCGCAGAGGTGGTCGGTCGCGACGGTGGCGAGGAAGTGGCCCGTGGGGTGGCGCCGACGACCTGGGAGTTGGAGATCGCAGAAGTGGAGTTGGAGGCCAACCTTGAGGGCTACGATTCAGCCCAGGAGACGCTGGCGCTCGATGGGGAGTCGCAGGTGCGATGGGAGGTGGAGTTAAGTGAAGCTGCGCCGGAGGACGACGAGCGGGTCTCTGATGAACCGGTGATGGCGCATCCTGCGGAGGTTGAGGACAGCTCGACCCGTGTGATGATGGGGTGGACCAGCACAGGCGTTGGGGTCTCGATTCTAGCCCTCGGCGGGGTGATGAGTCTGCTGCAGTCGAGTGCCACCGACGACGTCAATGACTTTGATCGGGCGGCTGCCTCGGCGAATACGCAGACCTATGCGGAGCGTCAGGTGTTGAGAAATGAGCAAGAGGCGCTGCGCCAAGACGCCGACAATTATCACAGGGCTGCCATGAGCGCTTATGTCGCCGGAGGTGTGTTGACGGCGGCCGGTCTGGGCATCCTGATGAGCGATTGGCTCTCCTCCGATGATGAAGAGCGGGACCTGTCGATCGACGCAGGGGTGAGTTCGGAAGGTGGATTTTTCGGGGTGCGGGGACACTTCTAAACCTGGAGATATCGGTGATGGTCAAGATCGGCGAGGTCGAGCGTGGTTGATTGGATGATATCGGGTCAGTTGGTGGGGTTGTTGGCCACGGGGGGGACGCCCGATTATATCGAATTGGTGGAGGGAGCGGGGTACGGCGGGAGCTTGTCGTCGGTTCTATCGGTGATTTTGGGGTTGGTGGGGTTGGCGATCGTGATCGGCGCAGTGGTGGCGGGGGCGCGCTGGATGCGCCAAAAGTTGTCGACATCATCGCCACCGGTGCGGTTGATTCCCGCCGAGACGCGGCAGGCCATTGGGGCGGCCGTGGACCGGGGGAATTTCGTCAGGGCCGGGGAGTTACTCGCCGGTGTGGGCGAGACTTATGAGGCGGCCGATGCCTATATGCGGGGTGGTGATTTTGAGCGTGCCGCCAGGACCTTTCGTGAGAGTGGAGCGATGGCGCGGGCTATCGAGTGCTACAAGCACCATGGAGCCTATGATTCGGCGGCAAAGGTGTACGAGGAGCTGGGCAAGCCCGGTGCCGCGGCCGTGGAATATGAGCGGGCGGAACGGCCCGTGGAGGCCGCCCGGTGTTATGCGGAGGCCGAACAGTGGCGGAGAGCCGCGCGTCAATACCTGGATGCCGAGCAATGGTTTGAGGCGGCTGACGCCTTCGAAAAGGGCGGCGAGCCCCTTCAGGCGGCCGAAATCTATGCTGGACACCTGGGCGAAGCCCTGTTTTCGGGAGATGAGGAGGCCTGGGACGAGGAGCAACGCCAGCGCGCCCTGCGGGCCGCCGAGCTCTTTGAAGGGGCCGGCAAATGGAAGCAGGCCAGCGATATCTACCGGGCGGCCGGGGAGGCGGAAAAAGCAGCGCAGGCGCTGCGAGAAACCGGCGATTTTGGTGAGGCGGCAGCCCTTCTGCGCGAGGCGGGCAATAACCAGTTGGCGGCGGAAATCCTGGACGAGGCGGGCGAGGTTCAGGAGGCCGCCAGGGCACGGGCGGAGGCCGCGCTGGCAGAAGGCGATGTGGCGCAGGCGGGAGCTGAATTTCGACGGGCCGGGGAGTTGGGGCGGGCTGCAGAGCTATTGGAAAAGGGTCGCCAATTTGAATCGGCGGCCGATCTCTATGAGCAGCTCGAAGAGTGGGGCGAGGCGATGCGTCTCTATCTGGAGGTTCCCCGGTATGCCCATGCCGCCCGATGCGCAGAGGAAGCGGGGATGCTGGCACGCGCCGCGGAGTATTACGGCAAGGCCAGCGATATCGAAGGAGAGCTACGAACCCTCAAGGCGGCGGGAGACTACCTGAAGGCAGGGCGCCTGGAGTTTGAGCATCGGCGCTACGAAGAGGCCCTCAAAACCCTGGAGTCCATCGGTTCGACGGATGCCAATTACGGTCGGGTTCAGGAGCTTCAGGGCGATATCTACCGCTCCCAAGGCCGCGCTGAGAAGGCCTATAGCAAATACCGGGCGGTCATCGGCGATCGTCAGGCGGAGCCGGCCACTCTTCCGCTATACTACAAGATGGGACGTTCTCTGGAGGAAGAACCGGATCTGGCGGGGGCCCTGGATTGTTATAATCAGGTGGTGGCCGTCGACCCCCATTTTGAGGATGCAGAGTTGCGGGTCAAATCGCTTCGAAAGCGATTGCGAAGTGGAACCATGACTGGTCGCAGCACGACGGGGATGCTGTCATCGACGAGCAATAGTGGAAATGCTGGCGGCGAGCAGCGCTACGAAATCATTGAAGAGGTCGCCCGCGGGGGCATGGGCATCGTCTATAAGGCCAAAGACACGGTGCTGGGGCGAGTGGTGGCCTTTAAGATCCTGGGGGCCAACCTGAGAGATAATCAGACGGCGGTACGTTATTTTCTCCGCGAAGCGCGGGCGGCGGCGGCCTTGTCGCATTCCAATATCGTCACGATCTATGACGCCGGGGAGCAGGATGGGGAATACTATATGGCGATGGAGTTTGTGGAGGGGACGACGCTCAAGGAGTTGATCCGAAGCAAGGGGGCGCTGGGAGAGAAGAAGGTCCGCTACATCCTGCGACACTGCTGCAAAGCCCTGGATTACGCCCATGGCCAGGGGGTGATCCACCGCGATATCACCAGTGGCAATGTGATGGTGACCCCCGATATGGACCTGAAGATCATGGACTTTGGTCTGGCGAAATTCCTCAAGGAATACCAGAACAATCATACCCAGCAGGTGGGCACGCCGTTTTATATGTCACCGGAGCAAATCATTGGAAAGGATATCGATTTTCGAAGCGATCTCTACAGTCTGGGATGCACGGTATTTGAGTGCGCGACTGGATCGGTGCCCTTCTTTAAGGGCGATTTGAGCTATCACCATATCCACAGTGAGCCGCCGCGGCCCTCGTCGATGAACGACGGCATTTCAGCGGAGTTGGAGGAGGTGATCCTCAAGCTATTGGAAAAAGACCCATCGGATCGCTTCGCCGACGCCGGAAAGGTGCTTCAGGCCCTGGACAAACATCAGGCAGTCCATTCCTAGGAATGTTCAGAGAGGGATTCCACGGACGTAAAGGCCGAGGAGATGGGCTCATCGCCATGCCAGCCTCGCCCATCGGGAGCAAAGAGGAAGAGGTCGGGCAAGGGGGCATCGATTTGGGTGCGGATGAAGACGGCGTCGATTTCGGCGCGTTGATAGACCTGATGGGCCAGCGAACGCATGATCTGTTGACGTCGTGGGGCCCGCTCCTCGCTGCTTTCGAGGGTTAGTACGGCGCCGAGGCGTTCGGCGGAGGCGAGGATGGAGAGGTCCTTAAAGCGCCAGTGTTGCTGGAGGTCAGCGGTGGTGACCTCCATGGCCCAGTCCGGCCATTGGCGAGAAGGGGTCTCCAGGGAGCGTCGATAATGGCGAATATGCCAGGCAAGCAGCAGCGTTAGGGGGATGCAAAAGAGCCAGAAGAGAAGCGTCATGGACGGGGCCTGTGGTTGCTTAGAGTTTGGGCGCGATGCTAAAACTGGTCTCACGAGTAGATGGGCGCCCCGAGATGTCGGTCATTGAGTCCGAGGTGGGTGCACGAGATAGCCCGAGAGGACGATTGTATGGACGATGAAGGCGGACTTCCACCGTCGGTGAAATCCTGTTTGGAGAGCGGGGAGCTATTCGATGAAAAGTACCACCTTCTGGGGGTGCTGGGTCAGGGTAGTTTTGCGACCGTCGTCCACGGGCGTCATGAGGCCATGGAGCGCGATGTAGCGCTGAAGTTTTTGCGCGAAGAGCTGCTTCGGTCGCACCCCGAAGTGGGAGAGCGTTTTACCCGGGAGGGCCGTCTGGCAAGCCGGCTATCGAATCGGCATACGGTGGGAATCTTCGATCTGGGCGAGACGCCAGAGGGAATCCCGTTCATGGTCCTGGAGCATGTGGAGGGACGCCCCCTGGACGAAGCGATCAAGCGCTACGGGGCGCTGGGGTTGAGGCGGTCAATCCGGTTGACCTTGCAGATCTTGGAGAGTCTCGATGAGGCCCATCAAGAACGGATCATTCATCGCGACTTGAAGCCAGCCAATATCATGGTCGGCAAGCGTCGGGTGGGAGAAACGACAAAGTTGGAGGCCAAAGTCCTCGATTTTGGAGTCGCCAAGTTGGTGGAGTCTCCGGGCCAGCGCTCGGAGTCGGGAAAGGTCAGAAAGTCGACGCAGTTTATTGGAACCCCTCGCTATATGAGCCCAGAGCAAATACTGGGCAAGTCCGTGGAGCCCTCCAGCGATCTCTATAGCCTGGGCCTGATCTTTTTTGAGATGTGCACAGGCAGGGAAAGTCTACCGAACGACAATGTGGCCAAGGTAGCACAATTGCATCTGGACGAAGGGCCGCTGAAGTTGGAGGGAATCGAAGAGCTGCCGTCACCGCTGGTGGAGATCATTCGACGTGCCACAGCGCGCCACCAGGAGGACCGCTTTCGGTCGGCCCGTCAATTTCGACAGGCGCTCAAGAAAGTGGTGAAAGAGGGCAGAGAGCGCCATCGACGAGCCAAGGAGAAAGGAGGCGTCCAAGAGGAGAGCGCGAGCAGCGCTCCCGAGGAAAAGCGGCGCCGCAGAACGTCGGAAGTGTTCTCGGGCAAGGGGTATGTGGAATTGCCGGAGTTGGGCGAAGAGGATGCCTCCTCGACGCCGGTCACTCGGGGACGAAAGACGCCGCCGGCCCGGAGGACGACGCCCAAGCAGGTGCGATCGACGCCGGTGGTCCAGGACGACGATGATGGGGGTGAGTTGGAGTTAGATACCACGACCCTCGATGAGCAGCGACGACAGATCGCGACGCGCCGAAGGGAAACCCATCGACGTCAGCGCGAGCGCGACCGGCGCCAGATCGTTGACGCCAATTGGGGGCGTCGACTGGGAGGTCTGGCGGGAGTGTTGGCCAGCGGTTACGTGGGGTTTTGTATCGTCGCAGGGGCATTGGAGATGATGGCGACGTCGGCACGGGTGATTTTTGGTCTGGCACCAGTGGCACTGGCCCTTCTATGGGCCCAGTTTTCGACCAATGCCTACCCGGACTGGGAGCGGCGGGTTCTCTTTCCCTGGGCGAAGCGAAGCCTGTCGATGGTGGCGATAGCCATGGTCGTACTGGCCGTGGCCATGCCCCGGGCGGCGTCGCAGTCACTGATGAGCGATGCCACATGGTGGTTGGGTGGTTTTGCGGACACCTGGGCGCTAGGTTGGCTCGTCGGGTTAACAGAGAGCATTTGTTCGGTGGCGGCAACGCTATTGCACGGAGTCGCGGATTTAATCCCCTGGAGTGACTAAAGGAGCATGGCGTGAGTCAGTGGCACCGCGAGATGGAGGGGCAGTTGCGTCGTCAGGGACCACTGAAGGGACGCTACGAGATTGAGTCGCCCCTGGGGGCGGGAGCCTATGGGATGATCCTCCAGGCGCGCGACCAACGGGACAATCAACGAGTGGCCATCAAGGTCATTCCCCAGGCGGCAGCGGAGCGCAGCGATACGGCGGTGGGGCGCTTTCGGCGAGAGATGAAAGTGATTCGAAGCCTGGATCACCCCAATATTGTGGCGATGCACGACTGGGGCCACACCGGAGAAGGGCTATTGTTTATGGTGCTCGAGTTCATCGAGGGACAGACCCTCGATGAGGTGGTGCGCCATCGGCCCATGACCCGAGAGGTGGGGGTTGATACGGGACGTCAGATCGCGCTGGCCGTGGACGCCGCCCATCGCCAAGGAGTGATTCATCGAGACTTGAAGCCGGCCAATATCATGCTGGTGCCCAGAGGGAATGCGGAGGGCTACCAGGTCAAGGTGTTGGATTTTGGGATGGCGAAGATGTTGGGGTCGGTGGGCGATGAGGGCGTGATAGACCTGACGCGCGAGGGGATGGCCGTGGGGACACCTCGCTATATCGCTCCGGAGCAGGCGCGTGGAAAAGAGGTCGGTCCGACCTCGGATCTCTATGCTGTAGGGCTGTTGCTCTACGAGATTTTCACGGGGGTGCAGGCGGTGGAAGCCGATACGGTGCGAGGAGCCGTCAATGCCCATGTATCGTCGCACCCGCTGGAGCTGCGGGCATTGGAGGAAGTGCCGGTAGGGATTCGGAGCATTATCGTTAAGGCGGTAGAGAAGACGCCGGAGAGGCGTTTTCAAAAAGGACGTGAATTGGCGGCGGCGCTTCAAGACCCCGATGAGTGGGCGCGGCGCCATGCCAAACAGGTCGGTGGGGGAGGGCTCGGTCCCGCCCTCGGCGATATGACGGGTGACTTCCCCGGGGCGTCGAGCCAGGGGAAACAAGAGGGGCGTCGCCGAGGTGATAGAGCGCAACGGTCGCGGAAGGTGGATGCGAAAAGGGGGGGCGAGCCGTTGCAATTGGATGAGTCGGTCAAGGAACGGGCCCAGGAGGAACGGCGTCGCTCCGGGGCCTGGCGCGAGGAGGCCACGGGAGAAACCAGGCCTCAGCGCAGCAAAGGGCGTTGGTTTCGACCACCGCGGGGGGTATCGGAGTGGAGCGAGGCCCTGTTGAGTGGCTTTGCATTGGTACTGGCCTTTTTGTGCATGGGGGCTCAATTCTCAGATCTGGAATGGGGAGCGCGACTTGTGGTGGCTGGGGGAGCGCCGATTTTAGCGATGGGTCTGGCCTTGAGCCGCGATAGTGGAGCCTGGGAGATGACATTGGGTCGACTGGGGTGGGTCATTGGGCTTCCCGTGGTTGTGGTGGCCCATGGGCTGGGACCCGGAGAGATGGCCGTGGAACTGATGCGCAATCCCTCCTGGTTTTTGACCCCTCTCGATGGCCTGCCCGGGGTGGCCTGGTTGGGCGAGGGGGTCGACTGGATGGGCAGGCATTGGGCGGCCCTGGTGCTGACTGTTTTTGAGGCTCCCACCCCGTGAATTTAGGCCGGTCTCCCCATCCAGAGGCTGCGATGCAGATGGAATGGATCGCGGGATGGAGCCGTTCACGGCCACAAGCAATGGTGGTGGACGGCACTCCTGGGCGGGGATTGCCGTTGACTTGACCATCAAAGGGTGAGGTTGTACGGCTCATCAATAGTCATGAATGCGGATTCAAGACGATTCGAAGACGAATTTCAACGTAATATGGAAGGAGACCCCATGGGTTTGAGCAAGAATCGCATTTTTTCACTGATGCTGGCGCTGCTGGTTGGCGGTAGCATGATCGCCTGCGATGAGGAGTCATCGGACGAGGAAGAGACGCAAGAGGTCACCGACGATGAGGCGACCGATGGCACCGCTGACGCAGCAGCGGAGCTTCCCTTTGAGGCCACGGGTCCCGTGGCTCGCGTCAATGGCGAGGAGATCGGTCAAGACCTATTCAACGAAATGGTGGCCGAGCGCGTAGAGCGGATGCCCGGCGATCTACCGCCGCAGATGGTGGAGATGTTCAAAAATCAGACCTTGGAATTCGTGGTCGATAAGTACCTCGTCGATCAGCGCCTGGAAGGCGAAGATATCGAGGTGACGGAAGAGGATATTGACGAGGCCTTCGAAGAGTTTAAGTCCCGTTTCGGGGACGATGAGCAGGCCTTCGAGCAGCAGCTCCAAATGATGGGCATGACCGAAGAGGATATTCGGGAAGAGATGGTCCAAGATGTGGAGCTTGAGAAATTCCTGTCGCAAGAACACGACATGAGCGTCAGTGAAGAGGATATTGAGGCCTTCTTTGCGGAAAACGAAGAGCGATTTGCTCAGGACGAAGAAGTGCATGCCCGCCATATCTTGATCGAGGTCGATCAGAACGCCGACGATGAGACGGAAGCAGCGGCGGAATCTCGGGCCCAAGAGATTGCTGAGGAAGCTCAGCAAGAGGATGCGGACTTCGAAGCGTTGGCCCGCGAACATTCGGAAGGACCGACGGCAGAGACCGGTGGCGACCTGGGCTTCTTTCCGGCTCACCAGATGGTCCCCGAGTTTTCGGAAGTGGCCTTCGATATGGAAGATGGGCAAATCTCTGATCCCGTGCGAAGCCAGTTCGGGTTTCATATCATCCAACGCGTCGAGCATCGTCCGGCACAGGAAGCCAGCCTCGAAGATGCCCGCGACGAAATTGAAATGCAGCTTCGTCACCAGAAACGACAGGAGGTCTTTCAGGGCTTCCTGGAGGGGCTGAAAGAAGACGTTGAGATCGAGATGCTGGAAGATAATATCCAGGTCAACGTGGAGATGCCGGAAGGCGACCAAGGCATGCCCGCCATGCCCCACGGCGAAGGAGCTCCCCCGGCCGGTGGTGCTCAGCCCGAGGGTGGCCAAGAGCTGGAGCTCGACCTGGGCGACGGCGAAGATGGAGAAATTGAGCTCGACCTGGGTCAATAAAGAGGTCGAATTAGGCTAGAATCGTACGCCTGATCAGGCAAAGCCGGTCCCCAACAGGGGGCCGGCTTTTCTGGTTCAAGGGGCAAGAGAGGATGGGCTGGCAGCGGCGGCATAGTCGAGATAGGCATCGAGGCTTTCGTCGTAGCGGCGGCGAATGTGGAAGGTGTAGGCCTTGAGGTAGAGAAAGAGGGGATGGTCGAGGAGAGGGTGGTCTTCGTCGAGGTCGTCGATCATGGATTCGGCGGGGCGAAAGCGGCGGTGCTCCACGTGACTCAAGAGCTTTTGGAGCTTTGAAGGGGCCTCATTGGTGGGCCATGGCTCGGAGATCTGGTCCAGGGGTTGTGCGTGTGCATAGAAGGCGGATTGGAGGTGGCCGAGGCGGGAGTCGAGGTCGCTTTCCTCGGGGGCGGAGAGCGAGCGGTTGAAATCGCCGAGCAAGCTGTAGGCGAGCTCCGGTTTTCCGGCGCGCCACAGGCTCTCAAGCAATGAGGCGACCTGGTCCGGCGACCAATCTTCTTTGTCTGGCCAGTTTGAGAGGTGGGGTCGTGGGTCGCCATAGTCGGGAGTATTGAAGTACCAGTCCGTAAAGAAGTCGTGGCCCAGGTGGTAAAAGACGACGTCGCGGGGAGCGCGGAATTCGAGGAGTCCATTGTCGTCGGTATTTTTAGGGGCCCCATCGATGAAGGTCTCGATCTGGTTTTGGTTCATGAAGAGGCGGCCCAGGGGGTCGTGATCGGGGTAGAGCCCGACGTCTGAGAGGGCATCGGCGACGGGGCCATGCGCCCAACTGGAGGGCAAGCCCTGGGGGCCGAACGAGAGGGGTTGGTGGCTTCCGATGAGTACAATATCGGTGGATTTAGGGCGGGTGGAGTAGGCCTGGACGTGGGGGAAGACGTGGTGAAAGGTAGCAAAGACGGTGCGTACATTGTCGGGGTGCATCTCATAGAGTTGGACCCACTGAGCGTAGACGCCGTCGTCGGCCAGGCGCTGGGCAGCCCGTTGAAAGTATTCGACGGTAAAGAGAGAGGAGACTCCGGCGATCCAGGGATTGGAGGGCTCGGAGATGATCACGTCGTACTCCTGATCGTGATATTCGACGTAATTTCGGCCGTCACTTTCGATGATCGAGAGTCGAGGGTCGGAGAGGGGCTGGAAGTTGACGTGTTCAAAGTGGCGAGAGGCGTCGATCATGGAGGCTTCGATTTCGACGACGTCCAGAGATTGCAGTGGCCACTGGAGGCTGGCTCCAGCGGTGACGCCGCTGCCAAAGCCAATCATGGCGACGTCCTCGCCGCCGGGCTCGAGGCCGAGGGCGCTCTGGCGAAGCATCAAGGGCAAGAGACCGACGATGACCTGTGTTGGCATGTCGGCGCCGTCAGAGGCTTCAGGCTTGCCATTGGCTCTCAGGGTGGTGGTGCCACCGGAGCGCTCAACGGAGGTGGTCGCCGTGAGGCCGTCTTCATAAAACAGGATTTCCGGATCCCGTTGGGCGACGCGTTCAGCGTCGCCGATGGAGTGGGCGACTTCGGCGCGAAATACCCCGGAGGTGATTTGAGCCTGATCGAGGGGGGGAGCCCAGATGAGGACGAGGACGGCCACCGATGCACCGGCGACGAGGGTCACAACCGTTGAGAGCTGTGCACGCAGATAGAACTCGGCGATGGCCAGGAGCAACGCGATCAACAGATTGAGGATCAGGAGGGCCAAAATCGAGCCCTGGAGGCCGAGCCAGGGCATGAGGATAAACCCGGCGGCAAAACTGCCGATAATGGCCCCGGTGGTATTGAAGGCATAGGCCCGGCCGACGTCGCGTCCCGTCTCCTGGGCTCGGGCTGTGATCGCACGGATGACCACGGGAAAGCTGGCGCCCTCCAAGAACGAGGGGATGAAGACCACCAGGGCCACGAGACCGAATTGGAAGGCGTAGAGCTCGACGGTGGAGTCGATGGTGTTGGTCAACAGATGCACGAGCCACAGTGGGATGTGGTTGAGGGTATAGAAGCTTAAGGCCGCGAAGGCGACGACCCCAAATTGTAGAAGAGCAAACCAGAAGAGGGGGCGGCGGATGCGTTTGACGACCGGTGAAAGGGCGGCACTTCCAAGGGCGATGCCTACGAGAACGGCGGTGAGTACCAGGGTAAAGGAGTAGGTGGAGCTGCCGAGGGTAATCAGGTAGGCCCGGGTCCAGAGGACCTGGTAGCTCATGGAGGCCAGACCGCAGATCGCAAAGCCGACGAGAATGAGCGATAGCGCCCAGGGGGGATGGGGATCGGGGTGGGCCGAGATGCCCATGGCCTGCTCCATATCGGTGGACGCTTGCTGGTGCTCGGGGGTGGACTCTACGGCATCGGCCAGACGCCGCGAGACGAGCAAAACCGTGATGGCGAGGGCGCCATTGAGGGCGGCGAAAAAGGAGTTGGTCGTCGACAGGCCAAAGGTGGGAAGGAGCAAAAACCCGGCGCTGAAACAACCGATGCAGGCCCCCAGGGTATTGGCGCCGTAGAGCAGGCCAATCTGTCCCTGAAAGAGGCGTTGACGGTCGGCGATCCACTGGCTGACCAGGGGCAAGGTGGCGCCCATGAGTGTGGTGGGAATGACGAGGATGAAGAAGACAGCGACAAAGCGCAGGAGGCTAAAGAGATAGAAGTCGTCCAAGAATTGATTAAAAAGCCAGCCATAGAGATGAGGCAAGACCTGGAGAAATACAGGGACGAGCAAGGCGTAGAGCCCGATGAGACCCTCCAGGATACCGTAGAGGCGGAGCTGATCGCCGACCCGACGTGCGATGCGTCCACCGAGGTAGCTACCCAGGGCAAGTCCGGCCATGAAGGCGGTCAGTAGAGTGCTGATCGCAAAGCTGGTGGTGCCGAAGACCTGCTGGAGCATGCGGGCCCAGATGACCTCGAAGACGAGACTGCTGAGTCCAGAGAGAAAGAAAAAGACGAAAATCAGGCGGTGCACGGTGGAGTCTCGCAACATGAAGGAGCCATCGGCGAGCAGTTTTTAGATGCTAACATGGGCAGTTGGGGTTGACGATTGGCGACGGCGTGAATACCAATTGTTGAGTCGGTACGTCGACTATCGAGAAGCTAAAGAAGACCGGCGCGGTCAGGAATTCGATGTGAAACTCTATAATCGCACGATATATGGGCTGAGGGCGCTCGTGGATTTGGCCTATCACGGAGGCGATGAGCCGATGAGGGTCTGCGAGATGGCGGAGCGAGGGGCGATCCCCGGTCCCTTTCTGGAGCAGATCTTCCAGGACCTTCGGGCGGCGGACCTGGTGGCCAGCAAACGAGGACCCGGCGGTGGCTACCGATTGGTTTCGGCGCCGGAAGAGGTGACCCTGGAGTGCGTGCTGGAGGCGTTGGACAACGGACCCAGCATGCCGGAGCTGGAAGAGGCGACGATGATGGAAGCGACAGCCGAGATCGCCGATTCGGCCTGCGAGGAGTTGGTGGCCAGGATCACCGAACTCGCGAAATCGGTGACGCTGGCCGATCTGGTGGAACGAGGAGAAGAACAAGGGCTGGCTCGAAAGGGCTATGAAGGGTTTATCTATGTCATCTGAAGGCGCGGGAAAAAAGAATAAGGTAGTGCGAGCGACGGCCGATGGGGCGTTGAGCGTTGCCGGGATGTCGGGGCTTGTGGGGGGAACGCCACTGGTGCGGCTGCAGTCCATTGGGAGCGATGGTGGAGCACCGATCTATATGAAGATGGAGAATCTCAACCCCAGCGGGAGTATGAGAGACCGCTATATCAGCGAGATTCTGGGGCGAGCGGTAGCGGCGGGGATGTTGGTGCCCGGCGATACAGTGGCCCTGGCGGGCCTCGATGATTCGGCGGTGGCAGCTGCGACCCTGGCCGGAGGGTGGGGGTTGAAGACGCGCATCTTCGCACCTGAGGGACAGGGCAAACGCCTCAACCAACTGGTGCTGCGCTACGGCGCCGAGATCGAGGTGACGGATCGCGAAGAAGGCCTCTCGGGCGCCGTTCGACAAGCGGCGCAGTGGTCTCGTCAAAAAGCGGATCGAATGTATGTCGACGGCTATCGCCGCGAGGCGGTGCGCGATGCCTATTCCGATATCGCTTCGGAGATCCTGGAGGCCCTGGAAGGCCAGCAATTGGGAGCATTTATCACGTCTGTGTCTACGGGAGGGACCTTTCGGCACGTGGCGCGAGAATTGAGGGAAAGTCGGCCCACCCTTCATGTGGGAGGGGCCGTGCTGGGAACGCTTGAATTGCCCGATTTTAAAGAGCATCGCTTCAACTCACTGGAGCGATTCTCGATGGCCGAGGCATTTGAGTGGAGGAACCGCCTGGCCAGCGAAGAGGGTATTTTGGCGGGGCCGAAGGGCGCGGCCGGGGTAGCTCTGGCGGTCCAACTGCAGGGGGAGTTGCCCGCCGATTACGCCCTGGTGAGTTTGAATCCCGACTCGGGGCAGCGCTACCTGGGGTGGGAAGACAAGGTCCAATTTCACGGCGCGCCAGATATCTAGATGACCAAGCGCCCGCCATGCTCTCGGCGACGAGGGCAGTGCCGACGCCGGGCTGCTACTTGACCCACAATGAACCCACAGCGCTGATCGTGAGTCGGCAAGGTCAGCGACACGACAAGGAAGAAATCATGGCGATCAGCATACGAATTCCAACTCCGCTGAGAAAATTTACGGCGGGCCAAGACGAAGTGGAGGTCCAGGCGTCGACGGTCGGTGAGGCGCTGGAGGCGCTGGTGGAGACCCATCCCGATATCAAGGCCAAGATCATGAGCGACGATGGCGAGGTGCGGCGCTTCGTCAATATCTTTGCCAACGACGAGGATATTCGCTTTCAGGACAAGCTTGAGACGGAGTTGTCGCAAGGCGATCAGGTGTCGATTGTTCCGGCGATTGCGGGAGGCCGTCAGTGAGTGAGTTGGATGGTCGGACCAGGGAAGTGCCGAGTCGTCGATGCGATGAGGGCTTGCTGGAGTTGGTCGGCAATACCCCGCTGGTCAGGCTTCAATCGGATGCCATCATCGGTGAGTTGAGCGATGGCGTTGAAGTCTGGGTGAAGCTGGAGGCCATGAATCCCGGAGGGTCGGTCAAAGACAGGCCGGCGCGCCAAATCTTTAAGGATGCGTTGGACGCCGGAGAGTTAAACGGTGACAAGACTTTGATCGACGCCACCAGCGGTAATACGGGGGTGGCTTACTCGATGATCGGAGCTGCCCTGGGAATCTCGGTATGCCTTGTAATGCCGGCGAATGTGTCGTCGCAGCGAAAGGATATCGTGGAGGTCTTTGGGGCGGAGTTGATCTTTTCCGATCCCATGGAGGGCAGCGATGGGGCAATTCGCAAGGTCCGCCAATTGGTGGAGGAGGATGAGGAGGGGCGTTATTTTTACGCCGATCAATATCGCAACCCATCGAATCCCAGGGCCCACGAATTGACGACGGCCCCAGAGATCTGGGAGCAAACGGGCGGTAAAATCACCCATTTTGTGGCGAGCACGGGGACATCGGGCACGGTGATGGGGACGGGCAGAGGGCTCAAGGCCAAGAATCGGGATATCAAGATCATCGGCGGTCAGCCCTCGGACTCTTTCCATGGTCTGGAGGGCTTAAAACATATGCCCAGCAGCATTATACCGGGGATTTATCACGAGCAAGAACTCGATGAGGTGTTGTGGATCGATACCGATGAAGCCTGGGATATGGCCGAGGAGTTGGCCGAGCATGAGGGCATCGCCTGTGGCTATTCGGCCGGTGCCAACGTGGTGGCGGCCCTGGAAGTGGCTCGACAATTGGATGAAGGGGTGGTGGTGACCGTGATCTGCGACCACGCCGATCGCTATATCGAGGAGTGACGATGGACAAGCGGGTGCAGCGATGGGTCGGCGAGGTGGAGACCTTGGCGGAGGAGATGCTCCCCTGGTTGGAGGAGGCCTATCCGGCCGAGGGCTGTGGGTTGGTGGTCAGTGATGGGTCGGGAGCCGAGTTTTGGCGGTGCGACAACGTCATCGACCGCTACCACGCTCTTGATCCGGAGACCTATCCCCGGGACTCCAGTGATTTTTATATGATCGATCCTCGGCGCTTTATGGAGGCGGAGGACAGGGGAAAAGAGGTCTCCATCATTGTCCATAGCCATCCCGATACGGGCGACTATTTTAGCGATGCCGATGTGGATGCGGCCCTGATGCCAGAAGAAGACGGACAAGAGCGCGAACCGATCTATCCCTCGACGGCCTATCTGGTGGTGTCGGTCAAAGAGGGAGAGGCGGCGGCAGCGAGTCTCTTCGTGCATCAACCAGAGAGCGGAGGCTTCAGCGCCGCGGCCTCCTGGGGCGTGGACGCGTCGGGCCAACTCGAGCAATTAGGGACAGATGGGCGATGACGGGGGGCTGATCGCGTCATCGCGGTGATCGACGAGGAGATCGCCCTGAAGCATGGTGGCGGCGAAGGAAGCAGCGCAGCGGGTGGGGCCGAGGCGCGTTTCACAGTCAATATTCTGGGGGTTGAAGAGGTCCGGTTGAACCCGGGGTGGACTGGTCAGGCACTGAACGACATTGGGGCTCTCCAGTGGCTGACCGGAGGCGCAGACCCTTCGACTGAGCTCAGAAAAGGTGGAGGAAGCCTGACAGATCAACTCCGGGAAACGCTTCTCATTATCGGTGGCGTGGACGGTGGCGCCGTAGTGTCGCGAGATCATCTGAAGGTGGTTGCGAAGCAGGGCCCGGGCGCCGATATCGGTGGACGGGGAAGCGTCGGCATCGAGGGCGGCCAGGGCATCTGAGGTGTGGCCCTCAATATTGCCGTTAAAGGGCGCAAAGGCCCACCACCCAAAGCGCTCGATGCCGTCGATGGTGACCATCGATTCAGGGGCCAGAAGAACCATATCGCGGTCGCGAATCTGTCGGCGAAGATGATCGGAGGTGGCCTCTCCAATGGGGAGGCTATCGATATCACTGAGGTTGGAGGCGTCGATGGTGGTCAGCGAAGCGTTTTGGTGGGAGGCCTGCTCAAAAATCTGGTGGACCGTGGTATCCGGATTGTCGCCATAAGCACCGAGGATGGCGTTGATCATACTATCGCGAAGGATTCCCTGCAGGCCCAGGAAAGTGGTCGCTGAAAGCTGGGGAATGCCCTGTCGCGGCATGGCTCCCAGTCGGTCGCCGTCGATCTGGAGGTCGACCTCGAAGGATTCGCCGCGGCGAACGATGGCAGCGGTGAAGACCCGTGGGCGGTCGATGATGGGGAGGACGCCAAAGTAGTTGGCCAGATCGTCGACGCTGCGGTCCAGGAAACGGGCCATAGCGAAGGGCAGGGCGGCGCCCAGGGAGTCGAAGATGGCGTTGACGTGGCGGCGACGCTCCCGGTCAGCGAGGAGTTCATCGGGATCCTCCGAGGTGGCATCGAGCCAGGTGCCAAAGGCGGTCAACGCCTGGATGGAGGCGTCGGTCGATGATTGGATAACCTGAGCATCCGAGGTCTGGCCGGGAGCGATAGCGATGGCGATATGTTGGTGGTCGGCGTCGAAGAGGTTCATCCCCTGGTCGGCGCGGTATAAGACTTGGCGCCATCGGTTTTCGTGACGATCGCTTTGAAATCGAAAGCGAAGCTCCAGGTGCTCCACGTCGGCCACGGGGATGGTGTCGCCCTGCAGTGTCTGATCATCGATGGAGAGAATGGGCTTCATGCCCCGGACGCGGCTGTCGTCGGGGTGAAAAGCGATGGTCATGGATCGAAAGGCCAGGCGTTTGGCCGGTCCGTCGACGATCAGGTGTTCCTGTTCTCGCCCATCATCGAGGTGGCTGACCAGCGTCATGGTCAGCGAGGGCATCTGGCGCTCGGGAAATTCCTCGACGGGCGAGGCGTCGGTGGCGGGGGTGATGCCAAAGGACGGCGAGGAAAGGGGGTCGAAGGCGCGGCGAGTGCCGCCAACTTCGACATCGACCCAGAGGTGGCTCATGAGCTCGCCGATGATGTCCGCCCGGTGCGGCGGAGGAGGTCCGTCATCGGCGCTAAACGCATTGCCACCTCGGTCGTTGAGCGTGGCCTGGCCGATGACATCATCGAGGATGCGTTCGGCATCGGCCTCGTAGAGGCGGCCGGTCAAATACCGGGGGTGATGGCCCGCTTCATCGAGAAGGGTGTAGGAGAGCAGGGCGAGGTCGGCGGCGTTGGCTCGGCCGGAGATGAGCACGCCTTCCGGGCCGCGCAGTGCCCCGGAATAGGGTTCAAAATCGATATGGTCGCGGAGCCATTGAAAGATGCGCTCCGGACTCTGGGGCGACGGGATGGCCGCCAATACGTCCTCGGGTGTCATGGGAGGCGTCGGGCGCTGGCGGTGCTGGGCTTCAATATCGCCGATCCACTCCTGGCTTAGTGTCTGGAGCTGGTGTCGGTCCTCGTCGGAGAGCGGCTGGATCGAGGGTGACTCATCGGCCGCGGCCACGGGGATCGACAGGCAGAGGATCAAGATGGACGTGATACTGATGCGCATGACGTGCATGACTCCTCCATTTGCGAGCAGGCATTAAGGCATTGAACAGACTAGTTCTGCCCCTCGAAACAACGCAAGCACCCTCGCCGGTGCTGAACGACGGTGGTTGTGTTGCGACTCCTCGACGATGCTAAGGCATCGCCGCGACCGTCGCGCCTTGCCCTCGTCGCCCAGTCCTCGCCGAGAGTATCTACGGACTTCCGACGGGCATCACGAGCCTGGCGAAACTCTATTCAATCAGGAAGTGGCAGGGGAATCCAATACCAGAGCGGAGGGCGATTGATGGAGAGGAGCAAATTCAGGGCCCTTGTCGCCGGCGATGACGCGACCAGCGGCGACGGTGGGATCGTGCTCAAAGAGTAGAATCCAGTCGCCATGCATCGCGCGGTGAAGGTAGTGCTGTTTTTCTTTGACGGTCTCCAGGGGTTGGAGGTCGTAGCCCATGACGTAGGGCGAGCCGAAATGGGAGGTGGTGGGGATGAGATCGGCGAGGTAGAGGTAATTTTGATCCGGGGTTTCGATGTTGGCGATCTGCATGCCGAAGGTGTGGCCGTCGCAGGGAAAGAGCTCGATGCCGTCGAGAGGACGACAGGGCCCATCGAGGAGTTGTAAATCCGGGCCATCGGGAGTGTCGAGGAAGGCGAAGTCGTCGGGTCGGAAGCTGCCCTCGTCGCGGGGGCTGGGGTGGAAGGCCCACCCCCACTGCCGGCGCTGGACCCAATGGGTGGCGTTGGGAAAACTGGGACGGAGTTCGCCCTGTTCGTCGAGGTAGGAGAGGCCGCCGACGTGATCGAAGTGGAGGTGGGTTAAGATGACGTGGTCGATCTCCTCAGGGGTCAGGCCGTGGCGTCCAAGGGCGGTCACAAAGCGGGGGTCCTGGCCACTGATCTTAAAGATCTCGCGATGGCGCTCGGACCACCGGGTGCCGATGCCGACATCGATGAGAGTGGTCTGGGTGTCGTCGATGATCAGGAGGCAACGGGTGGCCAGATCGATGCGGTGGCCCTGGTCGGCGGGCTGGGTGCGCTCCCAGATCGGTCGGGGGATGATGCCAAACATGGCCCCTCCGTCGAGGGCAAAATCAGCTTCTTTTAAGGGGATGATCTGTCGCTGCTCAAGGTCGGTCATGGCGACTCCTGGGGTTGGTGGGGATAGAACAGGTGGGGATAGGCGGCGTCGGGGTCGTCGATGGGGGAGACGCGAGCCGGTCGATCCGGTCGAGCCTCCAGATAATGGAGGCCCATGTCGCGGAAGATGCGCTCGATATCGAGTGAGGTGTTCAAGAGGTGGCGATAGTGGGCGTGAAGATGGGGGTAGCTGTCGGTGAGCCAGAAGAAGCTCTCCCGCAGCAGGTTCAGGTCGTAGTGACGGGAGGCCTCTTTAAAGGGCGGTTGGAGTAGGGCCTTGAGCCAGTCTTCGATCTGAAGCTTGCCGTCGGAGGCTTGCCACAGGGCGCGGTCGAGGTCGGCGGCGATCAGCAACCCTTTGTCGTAGGGAAGTCGGGTGTGGTCGATGGGCCTCGCCGGCCCTCCGGTCACCAGGGGGTTGTGGCGATAGAATTGAGCGGCCGTGGCCAATTCACGGCGAAGCGTAGAGGGCTCGATGAGTTCCAGGCGCGCCAGGGTCTTGATGGCGATATAGTGAGTGACTCCTTCCTTAAACCACTGCACATCGGAGCGGGCGTCGGCGGCGGGAACAACGAGGTGACCATTCCACATGTGGAGAGCCTCGTGAGCGAGGAGAATACGAAGGTCATCGTCGAGGGAGGTGGAGGGGGCGAGGTGAAGGACAAAACCGCCGTGGCGACCGGTGCCTCTCAAGGGGTCGGAGCTTTCGTTGGCCAGGGGTTTGAGGAGGGCAGAGAATTGGTCGTAATAGCCGAATTGATGCAGGTAGGCCTCCAGGAGTGGCCGGGCGTCGTCCATCAAGCGTTGGTGGTCAAAGGCAAAGCCATCGGAGAAGACCCAGTGCATGGGCCGGTCATCGAGTCGGGTCAGGTGAGCCTCCCATTGGTCGCCAGCGCCGATATAGGCGTCGCGCAGGGCCTGAAGGTCGGGAGCGATGAAGGTATGAGGCGAGACGGTCTCCGGATCGGCGGAGGGCCAGGTGGTGGCCACCTGCCAGCCCTCGGGCAAATCGACCTCGATGGGGATGTCGCGCAGTGAACGGGCGATGGACGCAGAGGGAAGCAGCAGGATGGTGGGCCCAAAGGCGAAAAAGGCAGCGTCGGAACTCCAGGGATGAAAGGCGCTCGACGAGGGTGAGGATTGGGTCACGACGCGGTAGTGGATGTCCACCCACTGAGCTTCACCAGGGCGAAGCTCGATGCGTTGATTGGGTCCATCGATCTCGATGGGAAGGGGGCCCGTGTCGGTGCGCGCGGCCTTGATCTCGATCTGGTCACCCAGATCGTCGATGCCCGCCCATTGGTCGGGCAGGAAAAAGGTGGTGTGCTTCGGGGGGGTCAGCAAGCGGAGCCTCACGTCGAGATGAGTGGGCTCGGGGGTCAGGTGAACCCAGAATGTACCCGTGGACCGCGGGGGGGCATCGCTCTGAGTGGCCGTGGCTTCGGGGTGGCCCACCAACTCGTCGGGGCCTGGTTGAGAGGGATTGGAAGAGGAGCAGGCGAGGAGGGAAGCAACGACAATTAGGCTCAATAGAGAGTTAAGAACTTGTCCGGGGGGGAAAGCCATGCTTATATGGGGACCATCGGAGACCGCCGGCTGACGCAGGGGAGGTACGCCACGGGGCCTCCGTAATTGGGTTGTCGGTCTTTTATCGACCATCTGCGGTCCCAGAAGAAATTGAGGCAAAGTGGACCCAGTGCAGCGGCGAAGCGATTATTCTCTCATCCCGGAGTCCCTGGGGACCATGTATCATATATTGATCGTAGATGAAGAGGAACATCTTTTGTGGGCGCTGGAACGCAATTTATTTCCAGCGAGAGACGATGTCGAGGTATTCACGGCCGGCTCGGGAGAGGAGGCTTTGGAGACGCTGGAGAAGCGGACCGTGGACCTGCTGATCTCGGATATCAAGATGCCGGGGGCGATCGATGGCTTTGAGTTGATCTTGCAGGCCAAGGAACGGGCACCGGACGCGCGGGTGATGATCATCACCGCCGCCGGGAGCCATCAGATCGAAGATGTGGCCGATCAGATCGGTATTTCTCACTATATCGAAAAACCGTTTACCGTAGAGGAGCTGCGGGAGGCGGCGAAGTCGATCATGGAGGAGAGCGGGGGGTTTCAAGGGGTGCTCTCCGATCTGGAGTTGACGGATATCATCCAGATGTTGTGCCTGGCCAAGCGAAGTGCGATCTTGCACCTCAAGCATCGCGACGCGCGAGGCGAAATCGTGTTCGAGGGTGGCGAGGTGATCGACGCAAGCTACGGGGAGATCAGAGGAGAAGAGGCGGTGTATTCGATGCTCCGGCTGCGCGAAGGCGATATCTTCATGCAGTCCGATGTAGAGCCCCGGCAACGGGTGATCGAGAGGGGCTGGCAGGATCTGTTGTTGGAGGGGGTACGACGGGCCGATGAAGCGCGGTTGAGTGCCTCGCTGTCGGAGCCGGTGTCCGAGTCATCTGTGGAAGACGACGCAGAGGACGCAGAGGACGACGGGGATAACGGTAACGAGGGGGAGCAGGAAGAGGTAGTCAAGGGGTTTGATCAAGCCCCACCGACCACGGAGTTTGAATACGACGCCTCGGAGTTCGAGCCGCCCCTGAAGGCGTCGAGCCAGACCGAAGACGCCATGTTCTTTTCGGAAGCGGAACTCGAGGAGATATCGAAGGCCAGCGAGGCGGCCATCGAAGAAAAGGCCCCGGCGAGATCGCGAGTCGATTTCAGCGATTTGGACTCCGATCAACCCGCGGCGCCAAAGGATCAAGCGGCGGAAGCGCGAGCCTTGAGGGGATCTCCCTTCGCCGCGGCGGAGTTGGAAGAGGGCTCAGATGGCCTTTTCGAGATGGAGAGCCCATCCAAAGGGGCGGAGACCAATAGTTCGTCGCCCTTTGCGGCCGTTGATGGCGATGTGACCCGGGGTAGTCCGGAGATGGATGGCCCGCTGCACTCGGGACTGGGGTTTCGAGATCTGCAATCGAGGGCCGACGAAGAGACCCCCAGAGAAGAAGCAAAGCCCCGACGCCGGCGTCAGGGAACATCGCCGGGCATTGGGGCGGTGACCTCGGAGACGACTGTGGAGAGCGGGGAACTCGATCTTTTTGCGGCGCCGGCCCTGAGCGGAGCGGGGCGTCAGTCCGACGATGCGCCCTGGTCGGAGGAGAGCCAACAGTTGCTCGATGAGTTTCAGGAGGATTGTCCCGGGCTGGTGTTGACGGGGTTGGTGGCCTTCGATGGTGACCGGGCCCGTTCGCGCTGGGTGCCACTTCGCACGGTGCGTGAGGTCCGCGAGGTAGAGCTGACGCAATCGCTGGCCGATGTCTATGAACGGGCCACGCGCTGCGTCAGTTCTCTCAATCAGGGCGACGGGGCGCGGGAGTTGCAGTTGACCCTCGATGAGCACTACCTGCTGATGCGGGCCCTGGAAGACCGGTCGCTACTCCATATCGCTCTGGTCAAGCGACGGATCAGCCTCGGGATTGCCCTTGTGTTGATGCGGCAAATGGAGAAAGCGCTGAACGATATGCACCCCATGCAGGATTGAGGTAGAGG
>CAYQBU010000005.1:0-224 GCA_964415785.1 uncultured Bradymonadales bacterium | reverse complement strand
CAAGAATTACTGGTGCGGTTGGCAGAGCGCCTTCCGGGGTGCCTGCATACCAGTGTGATCGATGAAGAAACGGGATTGGCCCTGGCGTCGGTCACGGAGACCGATCCGTTGGATGCCGCCGGGGTCGATGCCTTCCATAACGATCTGTATCGATTGGCGCGAGAAGCGGTGGTCAAGGTGCCTGGATCGTCGACCACGGAGGGGATGGTGATCAGCGGAAAGGA
>CAYQBU010000004.1:17684-53861 GCA_964415785.1 uncultured Bradymonadales bacterium | reverse complement strand
AGACCTCGCCGCGGACGGCGAAGTGGCCGCCGACCTCGAAGGTGCGGGGCTCGTATCCGCGATCGGCCCATTCGTCGACGACATCGTCGACGCGATGGCGCTGGTCGATGGGGAGGCGGTCGACGGTGACCCAGTGCTTGAAGTCGCCGGGTTCGCTGCGATCCAGGGTCACCCGGTAGGTGCGGTCGCCGGGCAGCTCGATCTGGGGGCCGCCGGGGCCCTGAGGCATGACGCGGATGGGTTCCGAGGGGGTAAATTCAACCTCCTCGCGGCCCTCCAGAAGACCCAGTCGGATCAGGGGATCGCCGTCGCGGGTGAAGTTGAGCTGCGGGGCGTAGAGCATGGCGATGCGATCGGCGGTCGATAGCTCCTGGGTGGGGCTCTGAGCGTGGGCGTCGGGCGCACCGATGCCGCTGAAGCTGGAAAGGCTGACCAGGGCCAGGGCGGCAAGAGACAGAAAACAACGCATGAAAAACCTACTGCATCGAGGGGATGATTCGCGCTGATTGTGCCCATGACTGGCGAGGAATGGCAAGGGTGTGGTTTGCAAGAGAAGTTAGTCAGCGCTAAACTCGGCGTGTTTGTAAATACTGATGACCAACCTTGCAGGAGTCGGGTAATGGAGAGCGGCAATCGATGGAAGCGTGGAATTGCGTTGGTGGGGTTGATGGCGCTGGCCGGTGTGGGCGTGGCCTGTGGCGATGACGAGGCGGCGTCGAACGCCGATAATCAGAGCAACAATCAGCCCAATAATCAGGACCCGAATAACCAGCCCAATAATCAGGATCCGAATAGTCAGCCCGATAACCAGGCTCCAAATAACCAGCCCAATAATCAGGATGATCCCTTTCCAGACGTCGACCCTGTGGACTGTGCTTATCCGAGCGATGATGCGGAGTGCGATGAGGACGAAGACGCCTATGGGCCGGCGACCTTTTTGAGGGAGTTTTCCATCGAGACGGAGAGGAGTGGCGATGAGCAATGCTGCTTTGACCTCGATGGCAGCGGGGAGATCGACAATTTCGTCGGCGAGACGTTGGTGAGTCTGGCAACCCAGATCGATGGGTTTGAGAATATCAACGACAATATCCAGGTGACCATCGAGTCCGGGGAGCTGAGCTACCTCTTTGAGATGAGCCACTGGGAGCATCCTCAGTGGGACGAGAGCGCGCGGATGTCGGTCTATCAGGGCGGCACGGTGCAGGGCGACTACCTGGGCGGAGAGGGCGAATTCTATCTGCCAGCCAGTAATTTCAGCGACGATGGCAACCCCCTCTTTGGGTTTGGAGAGGTGCAGATCATCGACGGAGAGCTGCAGGCCAGCGATGGGTTCGTGGAGGTGAGCATGCCGGGGCTGCTCGATGAGCTGGCTTTCGAGCTGGCGAATGCGGAGATGCGGGCGGACGTGGTTCAGGACCCGGAGCCCGACTTGACCGCGGGCGGCTCATTTAGTCTGAGCGACGGCGAATTGGGCGGGGTGATCCTGAGGGACAACTTCTACAAAAACCTCAACGCCGAGTCTCTGCTCTGCGATTGCCTGGACCTGGATCTGCCCGATGACTTCGATCCCGACGATCCCGACCTGTGGAGCGACGGGCTATTTAGATATATCGAGGGACAGGTCGACGATCATCCCGGGCGCTGGACCTGCGATGGAAAGACCCAATCGGGCGACGCCTGCCTGGATCCGTCGGAGCCCGTGGAGTGCCAGACGCTGGGCGATAGCAGCGTATGCTCCGTGCTGGGGATCATCAGTGACGATCCGGACGTGAGGGTCGACGGGGAGTGGGGCTTTTCGATCGGAGCGCGCTTTGAGTCCGTGCCGGCAACCTTGATGGGCGAGGAGTGAAACGGAGGCCGGAAGGGAGTTCGCCGGATACCTCGATGGCCCAACTCACCTCCCCGTAAATCGTATTTTGGACCCCTGAATAGGCGATGGCTCTTCAACCCCCTGCCGTGGATTCCCTTTGATTGCGCAACTTCCATGGTTGATGAGTCAAGGGCTCCGGTGATTGAGATCACCCCCATAGCGGGGAGGTGATTTCAACTGTATTAGGCCGGATTATCCCGCCGGCATTTAAGGTTTGCGAGCTTGCGGTGGTCTGGGTCGGGGCTTAGGTTTTTGGGGCGAAATCGGCGTCACGGTCGGCGATGGTAGACGGCGAGGCCCGAAACGGGTTAAATCGGTGGCAGACGAGAAGATGGCCAACTTCCGGAAGAAGAGGGGAAGCATATGTGTGGAATCGTCGGTTATGTGGGCAGGTCAGCGTGCGCAAATCTATTGTTGTCGGGGCTTCGGCGCCTGGAGTATCGCGGCTACGACTCGGCGGGGATTGCGATCGCCGATGAGGATGGCCAGGTGCGGATGTGCCGGGCAGAGGGCAAGCTCAATAAGTTGGAGGAGGCCTATCGAGCCGATCCCTTCGACGGGCCCATCGGGCTGGGCCATACGCGGTGGGCCACCCATGGTCGGCCGAGCGAGGACAACGCCCATCCCCACCGGGCGGGCGATGTGATCGTGGCCCATAACGGGATCATCGAAAATTATCGAAACCTCAAAGACGAGTTGATGGAGCGGGGGCGAAACTTTCGAAGCGAGACGGATACGGAGGTGGTGGCCCATCTGATCGATGAGGAGCTGGCCAAGTGCGGTGACCTGCACCAGGCGACGCGGGCGGCCCTGGAAAAGATCGAGGGCTCCTACGCTCTGACTGTGCTCAATGCGGCGTCGCCCGACGAGCTGGTGGTCGCCCGCTATGCGTCGCCGATGGTGGTGGCTCAGGGCGATGGCTGCGCCTATGCGGCCTCTGACGTGCCGGCGGTGCTGAGCTATACGCGGCGATTTATCTTTTTGGAGGATGGCGACACGGCGGTGCTCAACAAGGATGGGATTGCCGTCTTTGATGCGTCTGGCGAGAAGGTGAAACGGCCGATGAAGCGGATCAACTGGGATCCCGTCTCGGCAGAGAAGCAGGGCTATAAGCACTTTATGCTCAAGGAGATCCATGAGCAGCCGGCGCGGATCACGGACACCCTTCGGGGGCGGGTCAGCGTCGATCGAGGAGAGGTGGACCTCGATGAGCTGAGCCTGGACCGCGAGATGGTGGAGCGGTTGGACAAGATCGTATTTCTGGCCTGCGGCACGAGTTTCTTCGCCGCCCAGGTGGCGAAATATATGATCGAAGAGGTGGCGCGGATCCCCGTGGAGATCGATCTGGCCAGCGAGTTTCGCTATCGCAATCCATTGATCAGCGATCGGACGCTGGCGATCGCGGTCAGTCAGTCCGGGGAGACGGCGGATACGCTGGCGGCGATCCGCGAGGCGTCGAAGCTTGGGGCGAGGACGGTGGGGATCGTCAACGTCATCGAGTCGACGATCGCCAGGGAGACCGACGGGGTCCTCTACACCCACGCGGGCCCCGAGATCGGGGTGGCGAGCACCAAGGCGTTTACGACGCAATTGGCGGCGGTGGCGATGCTGGCCATCAAGCTCGGCCGGCTCAAGGGGACCCTGGATGTGGAGAAGGCCCGGGAGCATATCGAGGCCCTCCGCGAGGTGCCGGCCAATATGGAGGAGGTCCTCAAGGATGTCTCGCAATACGAGCGGATGGCTCGCTCCTACTCCCAGGCGACGTCGTTTCTCTATCTGGGGCGGGGCAACCAATTTCCGATCGCTCTGGAGGGAGCGCTCAAGCTCAAGGAGATCAGCTATATCCACGCCGAGGGCTATGCGGCGGGGGAGATGAAACACGGTCCCATCGCCTTGATCGACCGCAATATGCCGGTGGTGGTGCTGAGCCCACGCAATCGGGTCTACGACAAGACGGCGTCGAACCTCGAGGAGGTCAAGGCCCGGGGCGGTCGCATCATCGCCATTGGCTCCGAGGGCGACGATCGCCTCGCCCAGTTTTGCGACGAGTGGATCGGCCTTCCCGATGTGCCCGAATTTGTGCAGCCCCTGATCACGGTGCTGGCGGTGCAGTTGATCGCCTATTATATCGCCGACTTTAAGGGCACCGATGTGGATCAGCCCCGAAACCTGGCCAAGAGCGTCACCGTGGAGTGAGCGGGGCTCAATCGCCGGACGGGCCCTGGGCCCAGGATTCGGCGATGGTGATCAGAGTAGAGACGAGGCGCCCAGTCTGATGCAGGTGGGAGGTGTCGGTGTCGTGGATCGGGAGGTCCCGATCCATGGGATCGACGCCCCACGCCAGCAGGTTCAGGCGGGCGCCTTCGGTGTGGATATAGGGGGTGCCTGGAAGATCGAATGTCGCACCCAGGGTGCGACGTAGGTCAGCAATGGCACCGTCTCCGCGATTAGAGATCGAAATTTCGGGGTCCTGGTGGGCGTCGACAATGAGGAGGAGACCCAGGTCGTCGGGGCGGCGTGGGCCAAAGGGGCGTCGCCACAGCGGTGGGGGACAGGACAGCCGAATCAGGCGGGTTTGGGCGCCGCCGACGCGGCCCTGGAAGCGGTGGTCGGCGTTGGGGGAGGAGCAGATGTGAGAGGCGATGGCCGGGGGCAGGACGTCGTCTTCCAGGCCCAACTCGGCGCGGTGTTGGAGGCGGGGATCGATAAATTGGATCAGTGGAGCGACGATGTCGTCGGCGTAGTCAAAGGGGATGGGCTTGTTGACGATCCACAGGCGGACGGGGACGTAGACGAGGGCGAAGGCCAGGGTGAGCAGGATGGGGACGGAGGCAGCGCGGAGAAGCTCCAGGGTCTCGCCGGTGTCGTCGACGCCGAAGGTGAAGGTCAGAAAGCAGCTCAGGGGCAAAAAGACGAAGACCATGGCCCCCATGACGAAGAGGTTTCGCCGCCGGTTTTTGGAGGCCCGGCGACGATTGGCCCGCAATTTGTCGGCCAGGGCGTCGTCGATGAAGTCATTTAATTCGTCGGGATGGGGAGCAGGCATAAGAGGCCAATGCTAGGGGGCGCTCACCGGGCGTCGTCCCACTGAATGGATTCGATCTGAAGCAGAGTGGGAGCGGGGCTGGAACTCTGAACCTCGACGATGACGTAATCGCCTTCTTCGGGGAGTCCGTCCAGGGTCTCCAGCAGCGATTCACGGGTGCTGACCACAGGGGTCGGCGGGGTGAGCAAAGGGGCGTGGTCGCTGGCCTTGCGGGGCTCGTCGAATTGGAGCTCCATGGAGTAGAGGGTGCCCTCACTATCGGTCTCCATGACCAGGGTGTCGACGACCTCGCCGGCGATGGTGGCCGTCCAGGGCTCGTCGGTGGGATCCTGAGTCTGGTGGGTGCCCGTCGCACCGTTGTCTTCGGCATACCCGGCGTCTTCAGCGCCTTCGGCGCTTCGCTGCTGGGCGTGATCGTCGGGGACCTCGCCCATGGCTTCGTATTGATCGCGCGGGGTGTAGCGGTCGGGCCGCTCCGTGGCCGTGAGGTACCAGCCGCCGACGATCACGCCGACGATGATGGTGGTGTAGATGGTCCAACGCGTCTGTTTTGACATGGGATACTCCGGAAAGGCGGTGTGGGCCTCGTTGTCACAGGGGGACTATCACAGGGGGGGCATAAAGCGTCAATCAGGGGAGGATGGTGGGGTGGGCTCGATGGGGGTGGGATGAAGGGAAGGGTGGCCCGAAGCCCCCTCAGTCGAGCAGAGCTCGACAGCTCCCCCACCGGGGAGCAGAATATGGTGGCGAATTCGCGTTATGGGGTTTGCGACGAACCCCACTCCCCAAGGGTCGTTGGGAGAATCATGAGGCTTCGATGGGGCGGACTGGGGTCATCGCAAACCCTGATCTTAAAAGGCGCCTCCGCCCAAATTGCCTTTGGGACCCTTAAATAGGCGGTGGTGGAGTGACCCCATGCCATCGCTAGCCCTTCGGTGAACCGACCATGGTCGAAATGGCACCGGGTCGGTCTCGCGCCACCGTCGGGGGGACCGCCGACGATCGAGATAACCCCCACGAGCCGGTGGCTTCAGCCCCGGGTCGAGCTACGGGCCGCGTTGTCTGTGGCCCGTACATCGACAGCCACCGGATTCATCCGGTGGGGAAGGTGGGGTGGCCCTGATCACCGGTGGCCTGGGTGGGGTCATCTCGATGATCGATAGCCCGATCGATACCCCCTAGCTCCTCGACAGCGTTTCACTGGTCGGCTAGTCTACGAGCCTACGAGAATAGTGAGCAAAGTCCCGGGGTGGGACGCGGCCTATCCGAACTGGAGCGAGGGTTAAAGCGATGATGACGAATATAAGAGGCGATCGACGTTGGGTTTGGGTTGTGGCGGCCGTGCTGTGGTGGGGCATGGGCTGTGGGAGCAGCGATCCCGGGCAGGGGGAGGAGACGACCAATAACGGTGAGGACGAGTCCCTGAGCTATGTGCTCGGCGGGGAAGTGTCGGGGCTCGAGGCGCCGGGTCTGGTGTTGGACAATAGCGATGGCCAGTCGGTGACGGTGGATGAGGATGGCGCCTTTGTATTCGCCGATGAGCTCGATGACGGGGTCTCCTATGAGGTTTCGGTGGGCGATGTGCCGATGGACCACGATTGCGCGGTGGAGGGAGGCTCTGGCGTGGTCGATGGAGCCGATGTGGAAGACGTGGCCGTGACCTGCGAAGTGGACGACGAGAACAATACGGAAGAGCCGGTTTGGTCGGACTTTGTAGTGAGCATCGATAAAGAGGTCGATCCCATCGAGATCGGACTTGATGAGGTGGCCACGATTGTGGCGGAGATCACCAATATGGGCGATGACGATGAGCAGGATATCACCTTATTGGTCGATGGTTTACCACAGGATGTCGAGACTCTGGCGTTGGCCGAAGGGCAGAGCGAGGAGGTGAGTTTTGAGTGGGATCCCGGCGTCGAGGAGGCGGCGAGTTTTTCGGTGAGTGTCAGTACCGTCACGAGTTCTGACTCTATCGAGGTCGTGGTGATCGATGATGGAGACGATGGAGATGACGGGGACGACGGGGACGACGGGGACGACGGGGACGACGGGGACGACGGAGACGATGGTGGTGACGACAACGGCGGTGATGACCCCGTTGAGGGAGAGATCTCGGGAGACGTGGTGGATGAAGCCACGGGCGATGCCCTGGAAGGGGTGACGGTCCTGCTCTATGACAGCGATGACGAGGAGATCGACTCGGCGATGAGCGATAGCAGCGGTGCGTTTTCCTTCGGCGACCTGGACGAAGGCGACTACTGGGTGGCCCTGGAGGCGCCGGGGTTGAATCCGGAGTATACGATTGCGGCCAGTGGCGAGGGCCATAAAGACATAAGCCTGGACGCCGATGGGGCATTGGTGGAGCTGAGCGTGGAGTGGCGCAGGGTCACTGATTTTATTATCGACGGCGGGGTGCTGCAGTTTAGCGGCGACGGCCTCGACGACGATCTGGCGCTGTCGCTCCCCGAGTGTGAGGTCGATGGTGACGGCAATTGGAGTCCCGTGGAACAACCCGTGGGCGACGATTTCGACCTGAGCTATGAGCCCGATGACGAGTGCTTTCGGGTCAATAATATGAGTGTGGACGTGGCGACGGGAGAGCTCACGGCCGATGTGGATGATGTGCTGTTCGCCGATATCATGGCGACTCTGGACGACGCCGACGACCTCCCCGATTTGGTCAATAGCGTGGAGGTGGAGTTTGAGTGGATCTTTGACGATGTGTCGGGAGAGGTCGATTACGTAGACGGAGCGCTGGATCTGGAGTTGGACTTTCGCATTCTGCTGGGCGGAACGGCGGATGCAGGTCTGGAGGCCGACTTCGGCTCTCGGGATGGAGAGATGGATTGCCAGATGACGGAGGCCTGGGGAGGCGATGTGCTCGATCCGACGAGCGATGGGTCCGGCGGCTACGTCCACGACCCGATCGCGATGCGGTTGACCACGGGCAGCAGTGGCTCCGACGGGGTCAGCGGGATGAGCTACGATATGAGCACGTCGAGCTTTGTGGTGGTCGATAACGAGGCGGCGATTGGACGGCTGTCGGAGGGTCCACTGGGAAGCGATGACCCGGGAGGGGCGGCCTGTGGCGATATCAATATTCCCTTTCTGGGAGTTGAGATTGATTATGCCCTGACCTTAAATGACCTGGTGGATCTGCCGGCGCCCTCGGGGGCGACGCTCATCGACGTCGATCTGATCGCCATCGACGGTCAGTAATGCCGATGAAATCGGGTCAGTAGGAGCATTTCTCGACAGACGGCGGTGGAGTCCCTACACTTCGGGCAAATGGTCATTGCTCAAAGTGTAGGGATTTTGCCATGCGAGATATATTGTCGACGACGCAACGGGGACTATGGATTGGCCTTTTGATCGGGCTGTGGCTGCTGTCGGGATGCGGCAAGACCAATTTGGGACCGGCGATGGACGGGGGCGAGGAAGAGCCTGAGCAACCGCCGGTGGAGGAAGAGACCTATGAGTTGGGCGGGGAGATCGAGGGCATTACAGCAGGCAGCGTGATGCTGCGCAATGCCACGGATGACCAGGAGTTGTCGCTGGACGAGGATGGGCCATTCGCCTTTGAGGAGCCCCTGGAGGATGGGAGCGAATATGATGTGGGGGTCTCCGATGTGGTGGAGGGATGGACCTGTTCGGTGAGCAATGGGCAGGGCGAGATCGACGGAGCGGACGTCGGTGATATCGGGGTGGTGTGCCAGGAGAGTTCGGTGGGGCCGGAGCCCTTTGAGATCGCCATCGATGCGGAGGCAAGCGACCTGGAGATCGATCCGGGGGAGACCGCCGCGGTGGTCGTGGATGTCAGCAATGTGGGGGTGATGGAAAACGAAGAGATGGTGGAGTTTTCGGTCAATGACGAAGAGATCGATCGCACGGAGCTGTTGCTGGGGTCGGGGGAGAGCGAGGAGTTGGAGTTTATGTGGTCGCCGGGCGACCAGTCGCCCGGAGAGTACGAGGTGAGGGTCAGCGGCGAGGAGAATGAAGCCCAGGCCACGATCGTGGTGTGGGCGGTGGAGCCGCCGATCCTGGAGGCGGAATTCGAGATTTCCATCGACGAAGGGGAGAGCATTCTGGAGGGCGATGTGGGCGACGACCTGCTGGTGGTGGCCGATGTGATCAACGTCGGCGGCGAGGAGGCAGAGCAGACCCTGGCGATGACCATCGATGGGGTGGTGGTCGACGAGGTGGAGTTGGCCCTCGACGGTGGGGCGGATCAGATGATCGGGTTTATGTGGACGCCGACGGCCCAGGATGTGGGCACGACGGTGGCGGAGGTGAGCAGCGACGACGATACGGACAGCGTGGAGTTGGAGGTGTTTGAGCCGCCGGCGCCGCCCTTTTTCGAGGTGGCCGTCGATGAGGGATCGAGCAATCTGGAGGTGGAGGCCGGAGAGATCGCCCAGGTGGCGGTAGAGGTGAGCAATACGGGAGATGAGACGGGGACCCAGGACGTGGTGCTGGAGATCGGGGGCCAGGAGGTCGACACCTGGAGCGACGTGGAGGTCAATCCCGGAGGGGAGACGGCGATCACCTTGTCCTACGAGACGACGGCCCAGGATGTGGGTACCCTGGATGCAGAGGTGATCAGCGAGGACGATAGCGCCACCACCCAGATCGAGGTGTTGGAGCCGGTGTTGGATCCGCCCTTCTATCTGGTGGAGATCGATGAGGACGCCAGCGATGGATCCGTGGATGTGGGAGAGACGGCGCAGATCGCCGTGGAGGTCAGCAATACGGGAGAGACCACGGGCAGTCAGGACATCTGGTTGAGCATCGAGGGCGATATGGTCAACGAAGAGGAGGCCCTGGAGGTGGCGCCCGATGGCAGCGAGACGGTGGTGTTGAGCTGGACGGCCAGCGCCAGTGATGTGGGGACGGTGGAGGCCATCGTATCCAGCGAGGACAGCAGCGACACCTGGATGATCGACGTCGACGACGTGCCCGACGATGGCGATGGATCCCTGGTCGGAGAGGTGGAAGACCTGGAGAGCGGCGACGGCCTGGAGGGTGTCGATGTGGTGCTTCTCGATGGATCGGGAGCGGAGGTGGCCCGGGAGACGAGCGATAGCGACGGGGCCTTTTCCTTCGGCACCATCGACGCCGGAAGTTATGATATGAGTCTGGAGGCGCCGGGGCTGCATCCCGATTATGGCATCGTGGAGAGTGGCCTGAGCACCACCAAAGGGATCAATATCGGCGATGGGGAGCAGACATCGGCGACGTTGACCCTGGATTGGCGTCGGCAGACAGATGTGATCGTCGACGGCGGCCTCATCGAGTTTGCGGGGCCCGATGTGGAGACGGACTTTACGATTCCCCTGCCGCGGTGTGCGCAGCAGACCGATGGGCAGTGGGTGCCCGTGTCCCTGGAGCCCGGGGGAACGGTGGAGGTGGACTTCAGCCCCAGCAATGAGTGCTTTCGAATCGACGGGGTGGACGTCGATATCGCCACCGGTGAAATGGAGGCCGACGTCGATGACGTCTTATTTCCGGACATGACGGTGATCACCGACGAGGTGGATTCGATCAACGAATTCGCCGATGAAATGGAGCTATTTCTGGAGTGGATCTTCGAAGGGGTCAGCGGTGAGGTGGACTATGTAGAGGGGAGCCAGGAGATCGCTTTGGACACCCGCATCCGCATCGGTGGCTCCGTGGTCGTTGGGTTTAGCGACTTCGAATTCGGCTCCTACGATGGCTTCGATGATTGCCAGTTGACCAAGGCCTGGGGAGGCGATGTCAGCGATCCCGATGTGTCGGGAGGGGTGGTCAATCACGACGCGATGGAGATTGTCTTGACCACCGGCGAGAGCGGTCCCGACGGAGAGACGGGAGTGGGCTTTGATGAGGATACGGGCCTGGTGACGGTGATCGACAACCAGGTCGAGGTCGGTCGAATCTCGGAGGGGCCACTGGGCGGAGATGACCCCGGAGGGGCGGCCTGTGGCGATATTGAAATCGGCTGGCTCGGCGTGGAAGAGGACTACGCGGAGGCGCTCAATGGATTTTTGGGGCTGCCCTCGGTGCCGGGGACGGTGTTCTTCGATCTGGACATGCTGTCTATCGAGTGAGCTCGAGGGTGAGCATGGCGTCGCCCGAGGAGGGGGTGACGTCGAAGCCGACGCGGAAGTCGGAGCCCGACCCGCGGCGCAGGTGGCCCTGGCGGTCAAAGCGGCGCCAGTAGGCAAAATTAGCGGTGGCAAAGCCCAGGAGGGATCCGGTGACGACGTCCGAGGTGTGGTGGCGGCCGTCGATGACGCGGCTGGCGGCGATGGTGGTGGCCGTGCCCATCAGGAAGGTCTGGGCGCCGATGGCCAGGCCGCGGTTGCGCGGAGAAGCCTGGGGTTGCCAGGCGTAGCGCCCACCCAACACAAGGGCGGTGTAGGTAAAGAAGCTAAACCCGTTGGAGGAGTGGCCGGAGAAAAAGCTTCGCTTGCCGTCCTTTAGGCGGCGGTCGGCGCGGCTGGAACTGGGGTGCAGGGGGCGGTTGGCGTAGCCCTCGCAGTAGGTGCGATATTGGTTGTCCTCTTGATCGCAGTGATGGCGGCGGGCGCGGTCGGCAAAGTCGGGGCGAAGACGGCTAAAGATGGGCTTGGCCATGCCCGTGATGCCGGCGGAGAGGCTGAGCGCCTCCACGTAGCCGATTACGGTGTCGTGGAAGCGCTGGGCACTGCCGTCGTCGCGGCGCCAGGAGATGGCCTCCATGGCGGCGAGGCCGATGCCACCGCCGATAATGAGGCCATGCATGGTGGCGGTGGAGACGGAGTCCTCCAGCAGGTAAGGCTCCTGGATGTCGTCGTTCTGCAGGACTTCGCTGAGGTCGTCGGGGTCGTAGGTAGGGCCGATGCGCGAAGGCGACGAGGGGGTCATGATGTCGCCGACGGCGAAGGCCGTAAGGCCAGCGGCGATCAGCCCGTAGTCCACGAGGTAGGAGGGGCCCCACCAATTGTACCAATCCTCGCTAAACTCGTAGGCCGGCACGTAGTCCGGATCATCGCGATCGGGCTCCGCCGAGGCCGTGGACAGTGCGGGGAGGCAGAGGAGGAGGGCGAAGGCCGCGGTGCCGAGGGCTCGGGATATAGAATACATGGGAACTACGGGGAAAAAGAGGCGACTTCGCGAGAACTATGGCAACGGTTAGTTTGATCGCCACAGGGGTTGACGGCAAGGGAAGAGTAGCGCAAATGGTTGGCGATGAGGCCGAAAATGACGCGTTGGATGATCGGTTGGGCGATGGTTTTGGTGGTGAGCATGGGGCACCCTTAGGGAGGCGATGGCCCATGATCTGGCCGACGATCTCTCCCTGGAAATGGAGTGGTGGTCGGCCTGGGATCTGGTGGACTACAGGATCGTGGCGGCGGGATTGCGGGCTATGTGGTCGGTGAGCGCATCGATGAAGCCGGTGCGCCACCTCGCCGTCGTCGGTCGATCTGGAGGTGGGGTTGGGGATGCCGTTGGTGCAGATGAGTTGGCGGTTTTAATTCATCGACCGCTTATGCTTCATCGGCGTTGGTATCGCCTGATTTAAAACGCGACCAGAGACCGGCGGGAAAGGCGACGAGGGCGCTGGCGAGGATGGCGTAGGCGGCGGGGACGGCGGGGTTGAAAAAGCCGAGGCTAGGCAAGTGGGTGTCGAAGAGGAAGTTCAGTGGGCCGAGGTGGGGGATCATCTCGTTGAGGAGGGCGCCGTCGCGGGCGGCGGCGCCGCCGAGGAGGAAGAGCGAGAGGTAGCAGAGGAGGCCGGTGAGGGCGGCGGCGAAGACGACGCGGCCGTTGATGTGAGGAAAGAAGATGCCCACCAGGATGGGGATGGCGCTGGTGGCGACGATGCCGTAGACGCCGATCTGGCCAAAGATGGCGAGGACGCCGGGGTCGAAGAGGAGGATGACGAAGGTCAACACTCCCATGGCGATGAGGATGAGTTGGCCGACGCGGTGGGCGATGCGGTGGCGCTCCTCCTCGTCGCGGTCGGCCAGGAGGTTGTCGCGGGTCAGGTTGAGGAAGAGGTCGTTGGCGAAGATGCTGGAGAGGGCGATGAGGATGCCGTCGAGGGTGCTCATGCCGGCGGCCAGGAGGGCCACGGAGATGATGGCCGTCATCAGGGGGCCGAAGCTCTCGACGACGTACATGATGAGGACCCGATCTTGGTCCGGGGCGCCGCTGGCGCCGATGACGGCGTCGGGGCCGAGGCCGATGAGGTGGGCGTAGAGGCCGACCAGGAGGAGGGCCAAAAAGACCAGGGAGACCACCAGGTAGACGCCCAGGCCCTTCCACAGGTCGGCTTGGTCTTTGACGTATAGGGGCTTGATGAGGATGTGGGGCTGGCAGATGAGGGCAAAGCCGATGATGAAGCCCGAGATATAGACGCTAAAGGGGCCGCCAAAGAGCACGGGCTGTCCGAACTCGTCCATCATCTCGCCGCCGGTGTTGAAGGCGGCGGTCAGCGCGGGGTCCACGGCCTGGAGCTGGTCGGCGATGGCGGCGACGCCGTCGGTGAGGAGGCCCACGCCGCTGAAGACGACGATGGCGGCGATGATGGTCATGATCACGCCCTGGAGGCTATTGGTATAGGCGTGGGCGTAGGTGCCGCCGACGAAGATATAGCTAAAGACGAAGACGATGATCAGGGCCGCCGAGGCCGTGGCGCCGAGCCCCAGGGTGGCCTCCATGACCAGGGAGAGGCCGCCGACGATGAGGACGACGAAGGTCAACTGCAAAAACATGACGGCCGCAAAGAAGATGGTCATCAAGGTGGAGCCGTAGCGCTGGCCGATCCACTGGGGCAGGGTGAGGGCTTTGGAGGATTTGCCCAGGCGTTGAAAGCCAAAGCTCAAAAGCAACAGGGCGCAGAACATGCCCAGGGGGGCGGCGACGCCCAGGTGGAGGAGGGCGGAGAGTCCGTGGACGTAGACAAAGCCGGGGTTGACCAAGAAGGTGGCCACAGAGGCCACGGAAGTGGCGAGCGTGATGCCCATGACGATGGGATTCATATCGCCTTTGCCGAGGGCGAAGCTGGAGAGCCCCTCTGTCTTTTTATGGCCCAGCCAGGCCAGCCAGGAGGTCAGGACCAGATAGGCGGCGAAGAGAATCCAGGCGGCGGTATGGTCGAGAAAGATATCCATGGCTGCTCACGGGCCCTGTGATGGTCATTATGGGAAGTGCGATCATAGGGCGTGGGGAACGCGGAGAAAAGGGATGAAACTCTGTAACAAACGGGGAAGATGCTTTGAATTGGGGGACCGATTCGCTAATTCTAGAAGATAAGGAATTACCGGCAGCCGATTGGTGGACCCCTCAAGACGACAGCGCGGGGTGTGCTCGGATTTGGAACTGAAGGTTGGGAAGAATGATGACGATCAAATCGACGATAGTGTTGGTGGCGATGATGGTGGCGTTGAGCCTGGGAGCCTGTACAGACACGCCGGGGGTGGGCGGTGGCGGCGAAGATGATGATTGCCCGGAGGGTGAGAGCTACGACCCGATTGAGGAGCAATGCGTCGAAGGTGGCCAGCCCAATCAGACGACGCCCGATTGTGACGATGGCGAGGTCTACGATCCGGCCATCGGGGGATGCGTGGACTCCGGCGAGGAGTGTGATGACGACGAGTTCTACAGCTCTCGTCTTGGCGAGTGCCTCGATCCCTGGGGCGACGAGTCCGGCGATGGGATCCCGAATCGATACGATAATTGCCCGGGCCATGACAATCCGGACCAGACGGACACGTCGGGCGACGGGGTGGGCGACGCCTGCGACAATTGTCCGGAGTTGGCCAATCCGGACCAGGCCTATTCGGAGGACAATCCCGTCGATGATCGAGGGATCATCATGGGCGATGCCTGCGTGCCGGGAAATATCTACGTCGATGACGTAACCGATACGTCGGGCGATGGGGTGCCGGACGTCATGGATCTATGCCCGGAGGACTATAATCCACCGCTGGTGCCGGGGTGCGAGTGCCCGACGAGCGATCCCTATTGCGAGGCCTGTCTGTGCCAATGTCCGGATAGCCATTATCCCTGCAACGATGGTTGTGAATTGGGAGATGGGGAGTGCGAGGGCGGCTCCGTGGTGTGTGAGCAGGTCGACACGTCGGGCGATGGGGTGGGCGACGAGTGCGACAACTGCCCGGGGGTCTATAACCCGATGCAGGAGGACTCCAACGGCGATGGGTTCGGCGACGCCTGTGCGCCGACGCCCACGGGGATTGAGATATGCGAGACTCAGGATACGGAATTCGAGGTGTTGGAGCCCAATGTCTATATCATGCTCGACATCTCGGGCTCCATGAATTGGGGCGTCAACGGGGGGACGAACCCTCCGGCGGGGCAGAGCCGGTGGGAGCTGGCGCGACCGGGGTTGATCGATATGGCCCAAGACCTCGCCGATGAGGTCCGTTTTGGTCTGGGGACGTTTCCCGTGATGGGCGGGGGCTGCGTTCCCGGTTTTGGGGAGCGGTTGAGCATGGGCTCTCACCCGGCGTCAACACTGGTCAGCGAGTTCAATAGCCTGAGTATGGGAGGGGGAACGCCCATGTATCGGGGCATCGACATCATCCACGACCAAGATCTATTTAGCGACCCCGGCGATCCTCTGGACGATCAACGGATCAAGACGGTGCTCATGGTCACCGACGGCGAGCCCAATTGCGACCCCTATAACGCGTCGGGTCAGCAAGCGGTCAATAATGTGGTTAGCCGCATTGGAGATCTGGCCGACGATGGGATCCCGACCTACGTGCTGGGCTTTGCGCATAATACGGACAGCCTGGAGGCCTACGCCCAGGCGGGGATGACCGATGAGCACTACCTGGCCGATGACGCCGATAGCCTGTCGCAGGCCATCGGTGAGGTCGCCGAGCTGTTGATCGGGTGTTCCTACGCACTGGATGCGACGCCGCCCAACCCGGACCAGCTCTGGTTTTCCTACGATGGGAACTATGTAGATGCCGAGGATATCAGTTATGACACCGGGGAAAATGTGCTCACCCTCAGCGATGCGGCCTGCGACGAGGTGCGCAGCTTTGACGCCGACAACCTGGAGATCGAGATCGAGATGGGTTGCGCGGCGCAATGCGTGCCCGAGGAGCCCCAGGGGCTATGCGATGTGTGGTACGAGAGCTGTGGCGAGGAGATCTGTGAGCCCTGCGGCCCTGAAATCTGCGATGGACAGGATAATAATTGCAGCGGCGAGGTGGACGAAAACTGCCCCGATTGCGGGATCTACGAGGCGCCCTGTGAGAGCACGGATGACTGCTGCGAGCCCTTTATCTGCGACGGGGGCACCTGTGGGCACGCCTGCTATCCCGTGGGAGTGGCCTGCCGCGACAACGACGATTGCTGCACCGGGCAGTGCGCGATCAATTCCGGCGAGGATCTGGGGCAGTGCATTCCTGGATAACCGGGATCAAGGCTTCGTCTGGGAGGTGGCCTGACGGAGGGCTTGATCGACGGCTTCGGAGGCCTCGTCGACGGCCTCGGCCTCGGCTTCGACGTCCTCAGATGGGGTGAGGCCGTTGATCGCCAGCGGGGTGGCGAGCAGGAGGCCGGCGAGCAGTCCAATGGCGGCGGGATGGATGAGCCAGCGGCGGGCGATCATGGCGGACCTCACAGAGTGGAGTAGCGTCCGGAAATGGTGAGAGTAATAAAGGTCGACGCCGGGGGGATGGAGTAAAGGGTGACATGAAGCCCCCTCAGACGGCCGCAAGAAGCGCGGCCGTCAGCTCCCCCACCGGGGGAGCAGATATCGTGGCGTAGTCGCCGGATGGGGTGTGCGGGGTCGGGTAGTGGGGTGTAGAGAAGGGCTACTCGTCAATCGGGGGGGAGGTTCGATAAGGTGTGGCTGAATCGACGAGCGTGTATTGGATGCAGGCAACTTATGAATCGACGTAAATTTTTGGCCATCAGTGGGATATCAGCGCTGGGTGCGGCGGTGGGCTCGGTGGCTTATCGCGTGGGGGCCGTGTGGTGGGATCAGGAGGCCGACAAGGCCTATCGGATCTTGAGCCCCAGAGAGGGGGAGATCGCACAGGGCATCGCGGAGGCCCTCTTTCCGGGGGATCACCTCGGGATGCCCTCTGGCCTGGAGGTGGGGGTGGTGGAGACGGTGGATGACTACCTGGCGGATGCACCGGAGCAGACGGCCAATCTGCTGCGCTTATTGCTGCATGTCATCGATGACCTGGGTCGGGTGGCCGATTTGTCGATGACGCCCTTTCGACAGCGGGGGTTGGAGAAGCGCATCGACATCCTGGGGGCCTGGGAGGGGTCGCTGATCGGGGCGAGGCGGGAGGCCTTTTTGGGGTTGAAGCTGATCTTTTGCATGGGTTATTGCGAGGCGCCGGAGGTGATCACGGCGGCGGGGATCGACTATGAGTGCGGGGGCTGGCGATGAGCGTTTTGGACTATAGTGCGCGGGAGTATGTGGGGCAGAGTCTGCATACGGCCAGTAGTTTTGAAGAGACGCCGGGGGAGATCGACGAAGAGGTCGATGTGGTGATCGTGGGGGCGGGACCGTCGGGATTGGTGGCGGGGATGGTGTTGGCGGAGGCGGGGGCGAAGGTGGTGATCGTGGAGGCGGGGCAATTCTGGGAGCACCAGTCCTTTGAGCGGCGCCAGTCCTGGGCGGCGCGGTATTTGATGCAAGAACAGGCCACGCGGGTGATGACGGGCAATGCCTTTATCCCGGTGGCCTCGGGCAAGGGCGTGGGTGGAGGGACATTGGTCAACTCGGCGATTTGTTTTCGGGCGCCGGACTGGGTGCTCGACGAGTGGGTCGAGGAGTGGGGGGTGGAGCACTTCGATGGGGATGGGCGTCAGGAGTTATTCGAGGAGGTGGAGGAGGCGATCGGGGTGGCGCCGACGCCGGCGGATGTGGCCGGTGGAAATAGCGATATCGCGCGGCGCGGATTCCAAGCCCTGGGGATTGAGCACGGCTATATGCCGCGCAATGCGCCGGGATGCGTGGGCTGTGGAACCTGCCAGACGGGGTGTCCCGTGGGGGGCAAGGCGACGGGGGATCTGACCTGGCTTCCCCGCTATCTTCGGGCGGGAGGGGTGCTCTACGCCGATACGCGGGCGGAGACGATCGAGGTCGACGGTCAGGGGCGAGCACGCGGGATCGAGGCGACGATGAGCGATCCCTATGGCGGTCAAGAGGTGGCGAAGATGAGGTGGCGAGCGGACCGGGTGATCCTGGCGGCGGGGGCGATCAATACGCCAATGTTGATGTTGCGCCAGGACCTGGGCAACGGCTCGGGCCAGGTGGGAAGAAACCTCCGGGTTCATCCGACCAGCGCCGTGGTGGCCCGGTTTCCCAACGAAGAGGTCAAGTTGTGGTCCGGGGCCACCCAGGGCTATTACGCCCATCACCCGAAAAACCGAGAGATTTTATTGGAGACCTACTCGACGTCGCCGGACCTATTTCTGGCGCAGATGGGACGGGTGGGGGAGGTCGACCCGGGAGAGTTTTTGCGGGACTTTAAGCATCTGGCGGCGGCGGGATTGTTGATCCGCGACTCCTCGTCGGGGCGGGTCAAGCCGGGGAAGGGGAAAACGGCGTCGATCAGCTATCGGCTCAACCGGCGGGATATTCAGAAGTTTCGGGCCGGCCTCTTCGTGTTAGCGGAGATGTTCTACGAGGCGGGGTCGCGGGCGATTCGGCCCATGGTCCGGGGGACGCGCTATTTTGCCCACCATCGAACGGCGAAGGCGCGAGTGGCGGGCCTGAAACGGGCCTCGCAATTTTCGCTCTACGCCAGTCATCCCCACGGGACGTGTCGGATGGGGGCGGATCGGGATCGGTCGGTGGTACGGCCGGAGGATGGAAAGGTCTACGGCGTCGATGGGTTGCATATCGTGGACGCCTCGATCTTTCCGACGGCGCTGGGGGCCAATCCGCAGGTGACGATCATGGCCCAGGCGCTGGCCTTGGGTCGACAGATCGCCGATTCCTGAACGGGGAGAAGAGACGATGAGCGCCATTCTGGCGAAAATACCGGTGGGTCTATTGGCCAACGATGGCGATTGGGTGGGGTTTCGATTTGAGGAGGCGTTGAGGGGAAAGGGCGACGGTATCGCGATGCGGGTGGAGGGCGAGGTTCGGGCTTTTCGCAACCGCTGTCCCCACTGGGGGACGCCCCTGGATCAAGCGGGGGAACCGGTGGATACGAGTCGCGGCGAGGTGGTGTGCCCCATGCATGGTGCGCGCTTTGTGGCTGAGAGCGGGGAGTGCGTCAGCGGTCCCTGTGTGGGGGACCACCTGGAGGTCTTTACCGCCGAAGAGGGAGAGAAAGAGGTGGTGATCCGACGCCGCGGGCTCGACCTATCGCGTTGAGCTCAGCTCCACATGGTCGGGGGCCTGGCCATCGACGACGATGGAGATGGGGAGGCCGTAGCCCCCGGCGCCATAGATGAGGGTGGGCGGGTCCTGGGTTTCCGGTTTGAGAGCGCTGGTGGAGCGATCCTGGCGGTGCCACCAATCCAACTCCGCGAGGTGGAGGTGGCGAGGCAGGACCGTGGCCTGAACGTCGTGGTCGACGTGGGCTTCGATGCCGTCGATGAGGGCATCCAGGGTCTCTTCGTGGGCCTCGTCGGTGTGGATGGTGGCCGTGATCAGGGCCATGGGCGAGCGGTGGTCGCCGTCGGGAAGGGTCCAGGCGTCATCGATGGCGATAGTGGTGTGCTGTGGGCCCTCGAGGTCGAGGTCGAAGGTGGGCCAGGGCTCGTTGGTGCTGAAGCGCTCCATGCAGTCCGTGGTGGTGTCGACGTTCATGGAGGTCCAGTTGTCGCCATCGCTCTCGGTGGAGAAGAGCCACTGATCGTCGTCGATCCAGCGCTCAAAGGAGATCTGTAGGGCCTCGGAGTACGGTTCGGCGTCGGCGCTGAGTTCCAGGAAGGTGGGCAGGTGAACGGCGTCCTCGCTGGAGCAGTCCTGACGGGCCTCCTCCAGGGCGCGAGCCGAGAGGGGTTCGACGCGGTGAAGGGCATCGACCTCGATGTGGTCAGTGGCCAGCCCGGCGAGCTCGCTGCTGCCCGGCCGGGGGGCGTCATCGCCGGGCTGAGCGGCGAGGTCGGCGAGGTCGGCGACGGGGATAAAGAGGATGGACTCGTCGAGGCTGTTGGAGGCGGTGGAGGGCCAGGCGAGGGTGGAGCCGTCGGGCGAGAGGTGGTGCTGGGCGATGGCAGGCCCCTGGAGGAGGAGCTCTCGCTGGCCGTCGAAGGTGATGAGGTTTTCGCAGCGCATGCCATGGCACTGGGTCTCGATGGCCATGTCGGCTCGCGGGATCAGGGAGCGGTACTGGCGCAGATCATCGGCGGGGGCGGCGGCGCCCTCGGCGGCGAAGAAGGCCTCAAAGGAGCTGAGGACTTGTGGTGGCGCCGCGTCCTGCTCTGGGGCTTCGTCGGCTTCATCGGCCGTGGGATCGTCGGACTCCTCCTGGGGTTCGACGACGGTGGCCTGGGCCTCTTCGTCGGTGGTGCCGTCCTCGGAGGTGGCACAGCCCTGAAGGGCCATCAAGAGCGCGAGAGCGATGGGGCAGAGGCGTCGGTAGGTCATGGCAGAGGGGTCCCGATCAAGAAGAGATGAGCTCCATGGAACCTGGAAGACGTCGGTTCTCCGGGAGATATTCAATCGATGACGGAGCACCAGAGCAACGGAAAAGGCCCGCCATCGGCGGGCCAGAGGTGGCGAGGCGGATCACTTGTCGGAGCCAGGGGGACGTTTGTCCTCGTGTTCGATGAAGTTTCCGTCGCCGGGGATGGCCTCGTCGACAGTGGCCTGCTGGATGAGTTGACGGGCTTCGACGGCCCGGTCTTCCTGAACGGCGATGCGGGTCTGGTCGTGGTCGCTGACGCCGACCGTAAAGCCCGGGGGCTCCATCTTGCGAAGGATATAGGCGATGTCTTCGTCGTCGAAGACGTCGGTGATGATCTCGATTTCGGCGAAGTTGCCACAGGTGTAGATCCAGACCATCTCCAGGTCTTGATCGCCGGAGGTGGCAGAGGATTTGGCGTCGCGGGTCATGGGTATGCTCCCGGTCATGGAAAAGATAAAAGTCGCCCACTGAGAATAGGCACAGTGGGCGATTGAGCAAGGCTCGTCGGTGACATCTCACAGAGCACGGGGCTCAGAAGGGGTATTTCTGGCGCTCGATGGTGGCGTCGGCGACGATTTCCCAGAGCGCGAATTCGTCGATGCGGGGAAAGAAACTCAGTTTTTGGAAGGCCTGGAGATGGGCGTTGAGGGCGTCGCCTTCGGCGAGGTTGTAGAGCAGGCGCTCGCTCTTGTCGCGGATGATGCGAAAGGCCTCGGCGAGGGTCAGGCGGGTAGCGGCGCGGTGGAGTTCGGTGGCCTCAAAACCGTCGGCCTCGATGAGCTGGAGGGTGCGGCTGACCGTGGAGTCCATGACGTAGATCTGGCTGATGATGTCGGCCAGGTCGATGAGGATCTCCTGCCGATCGCGAAGGTCGGCCATATGTTTCTGGATGGCCTGATTGGCGCAGTAGATGCCCAGTTTTTTGGCCTGCTCGGTCATGAAGCGCTCGAAGGCCATGGAGGGGTCGTCGTCGGCGGCCGGGGGGACGGCCTTTTCGTCTTCGGCGAGGGCCATCTCGACCTTTTGGATCTGGTTAAAGAGGTCGAGCTCGCCCTTCATGGTGCGCTTGAGGATCATGCCGGGGATGAGCATGCGGTTGATCTCGTTGGTGCCCTCGAAGATGCGGTTGATGCGGGTGTCGCGGTAGATGCGCTCCACCTCGTATTCCGCAGAATAGCCGAGTCCGCCGTGGATCTGGACGGCCTCGTCGGCGACGAAGCTCAAGACCTCGGAGCCCACGACCTTCATGATCGAGTCCTCGACGGCGAATTCCTCGATGGCCTTCATCGCCTGGGCGGCGTAGTCGTCGGCGTCGCGGTCCAGGATTTCGAGGCTATCGTCCATATAGCCGGAGACGCGGTAGCACATGGATTCCAGGCTATAGAGGCGGGTGGCCATGCGGGCGATCTTGGAGCGGATGGCGCCAAATTCGGCGATAGGCTGGCCAAATTGCTCGCGCTCCGTGGCGTATTTGGTGGCCACCATGAGGGCGCGCTTGGCGCCGCCCAGGGAGCCGACGCCGAGTTTGAAGCGGCCGATGTTGAGGATATTGAAGGCGATCTTGTGGCCCTTGCCGATCTCGCCCAGGAGGTTTTCGCGGGGGATCTTGACGTCGTCGAGTCGCAGTTCGCGAGTTGAGGAGCCCTTGAGGCCCATCTTTTCTTCTTCCTCGCCGGTGGAGACGCCGTCGCGGTCGGCCTCGACCAAAAAGGCGGTGAATTGCTCGCCATCGACCTGGGCGAAGACGGTGAAGAGGTCAGCAAAACCGGCGTTGGTGATCCACAACTTGGTGCCGTTGAGCACGTAGTGGTCGCCGTCGTCGGTGAGGACAGCCGTGGTCTTGGCGGCCAGGGCGTCGGAGCCGCTGCCCGGTTCGGTAAGGGCGTAGGCGGCGATGGTCTCGGCGGTGGCCAGGCGGGGCAGCCATGTTTTCTTTTGCTCCTCGTTGCCGAAGTAGAGCAGGGGGAGCATGCCGATGCCGGTGTGGGCGCCGAAGGTGGTGGCCCAGCCGGAGTATTTGGAGAGGTACTCGGTGACGATCATGGAGGTCGTCTTGTCGACCTGAAGGCCGCCATAGGCCTCGGGGATGTCGATCATGAGCAGGCCGACCTCCCCGGCCTTTTCGAGGAGCTGGACCATCTTGTCGAAGTCCTGTTTCTCCAGATCATCGACGATGGGGTAGACCTCTTTTTCCATGAAGGACTGAGCAGTTTGAGCAAACATCTGCTGGTCTTCTGTGAACTGCTCGGGCGTAAAAATAGCCTCGGATCCAACTTCGTCGATGAGAAAGGTGCAACCCTGGGGGATATTGGAGCTCATGGTGCGTGGCCTCGGCGATGGGGTAGCGATTTGACTGAATGGTCATTCATTCAGTGGGTATTTTCGAGAATACGACGCATAAAGTCAAGATGGAGATCGGAAGCTGAAAGCGCACAGGGGGGGGCTATAACAGGGCGCGAAATTGAGATGTCACAGAGGAGATGTCGTCGGCGCCGGTGATGGCGCCGATGGTGGAGAGGCCGAAGGCGCCCATGGCCAGTGCCTGAGCGCCATTTTCGGGGGTGATGCCACCCAGGGCGTAGACGGGCAGAGAGGTGCGGCGGCAGAGCTCCTGAAGTTGCTCCGCGCCGAAGCGAGGGTGATGACCGGGCTTGGAGAGGCTTGGAAAAAAGGGACTGAGGGTCACGGCGTCGACCCCACAGGACTGGGCAAGTTCCAGGTCGGCGCCGTGGTGGCAGGAGCGAAAGAGCAAGGCCTGATCGCCCAGTTGCTGGCGGGCGTCGGCGATGGCTCTGGGGTCGGAGGTGGAGGGCAGATGGAGCCCCTGAGCGCCGATCTCGAGGGCCAACTCCAGGTGGCGGTGAACCAGGAGGGTAGCGCTGGATCTGGCGCAAATCGAGGCCAATGTCGCACCCTGGGAACGCCATTGGCGCCATTTTTGAGGGGGGATCCGCAGGGAGAGGAGGCGGCCGCCGGCGGCGACGTAGCGGTCGGCGGTGGCGAGGAGGTCGACGCCGTAGGTCATGGCGGCGTCGAGGTCTGCGATCCAGTAGAGGCGGGGCAGCATGGTCATTCGGGGCCGTGTTCGACGACGCCGTCGAGGGGGGAGGAGTGCTGGGCGTAGAGGCGCCGGGGGATGTGGCCGGCCAGGTGGGCCTTTCGGCCGGCGTCGACGGCGTGGCGAAAGGCGCTGGCCATCATGACGGGGTTTTCGGCGCCGGAGATGGCGGAGTTGAGGAGGACGCCGTCGCAGCCAAGCTCCATGGCCAGGGCGGCGTCGGAGGCCGTGCCCACGCCGGCGTCGACGAGCATGGGCACGTCGATCTCCTCGCGGATGATGCGGAAATTATAGGGGTTTCGGATGCCCATGCCGCTTCCGATGGGCGAGCCCAGGGGCATGACGGCGGCGCAGCCCACCTCCTCGAGCTTGCGGCAAAGCACGGGGTCGTCGTTGGTATAGGCCATGACGATGAAGTCGTCGTCCACCAGTTGCTGAGCGGCCTTGAGGAGTTCCTCGCCGTCGGGAAGCAGGGTCTCGTCGTCGGCGATGACCTCCAATTTGATGAGGTCGGTCTCCAGGGCCTCCCGGGCGAGCTGGGCGGTGAGGACGGCGTCGCGGGCCGTGTAGCAGCCGGCCGTATTGGGCAGGAGGGTGTAGTCGCCGGAGACCAGCTCCAGGACGCCAGAGGTGGTGGAGGCTTCGATATCCAGGCGGCGGATGGCGACGGTGACCAGCTCCGTGCCGCTGGCCTCCAGAGCGTCGAGCATCACCTGGTAGTTGGGGTAGCGGGCGGTGCCCACGAGGAGGCGGCTGGAGAATTCGTAGGGGCCGATGGTCAAAAGATCGTCAGACATGGGGGTCTCTGGTGGGGGAGAGGAGGTCTAAGGGGTCGATAGGTGGCGGCTCAACCGCCCTGGGTGGCCTGGATGATCTCGAGGCGGTCGCCCTCTTGAATCGGCTGCTCATCCCACTTGCTGCGAGGGACGACGGCGTCATTTTGGGCGACCGCCACACCCCGTTTGGCCGGAATGTCCAGGCGCTTTAAGAGTTGCCCGACGGTGTCGGGGGGATCGGCGTCAAAGGATTGGGGATCGCCGTTGATGGTGAGTTCCATGGCTGCCATCCAGATTGAAGAGACGAGGTCGGTCGGCGACATTATGGGTCAGTTGCCGGCGCGATGCCAGTGTGAAGGTTTCGGTAACTAATCTGCCTTGCGATCGAAAACTAAATACGCGCCACTGAAGGCAAATGAATCTCCCCAGAAAGTGGGGAGAAACCTGAAGCCGAAGGCGAAGGAGAGGGACAGGTCGGGAAAGCGCGATGATCAAAGAGAGGGTGCGAACAGCCCCTCCGACCGCTCGCGGCCACCTCCCCAGGTCATGAAAAGCAAGACCTGGGGAGGCTCATGAGGTGGGGCCCACCATCAAGCTTTGCGATCAGGAGCCCACGTGAGCAACCGGGTGGTGACGGGAGACCGTGGGGAATGTTAGGCCAAGGTGATGCGTGATAGGAGCATAATCGCCGAGCAAGTGGAAAATAGGAGAAGCCATGAGTGCATTGATGCCCCCCATCGATTTCAGGGGCTGGATCGAGGAGAATCGCGAGCATTTTAAACCGCCGGTGGGCAACAAACAGATATGGGAGGACGCCGACTTTATGGCGTTCGTCATCGGCGGGCCCAACGCCCGAAAGGACTTTCACGTCGATCCCAGCGAGGAGTTCTTCTATCAGGTGGAGGGCGATATAGTGCTGGAGGTCATCGACGAGGGGCAGCGAAAGGAGATCCCGATCCGAGAGGGCGAGATCTTTTTGCTGCCCTCGGGGGTGCCCCATTCGCCGAAGCGTCCGGAGGAGACGATCGGGCTGGTCATCGAGCATAAACGGCCGGCCGGAGAGAACGATAAATTGCAGTGGTATTGCGACGATTGCGGCGCCATGGTGCATGAGGAGAGCTTCTATCTGACCGATATTGTGGAGCAGTTGCGGGAGGCCATCGAGGCGTTCTGGGCCGACGACGAGGCGAGGACCTGCGGCGAGTGCGGCGCCTATCTGGAGCAGCCGGAATGAGCGATCAGTCGCTACTGTGGCAGCGAGGTGGGCGCCGATGGCGGGTGGCGATGGACGATCCCATCGAGCTGGCCGTGGCCCTGGATTTTGAGGGCCAGCAGGCCAACGCCTTTGGGCTGGAGGACGCCCGAAGCGAGGCTGTGGAGGCCGGTGATTTTGTGGGCGATACCCGGCGCGGCGGAAGCGTCAATTGCGAGCGCCTGACGGTGATTCCCCACGCCAATGGCACCCATACGGAAGGGGTGGGCCATATCTCCGAGGAGCGGGTGTGGGTGGCCGATATGGCGCCGGCGCCGCTCTATCTGGCGGTGCTGCTGACGGTTCGCTGCGAGGAGTTGGGCGTCAGCGATGATGGCTACGGGGGAAAGAGCGAGGAGGCGGACCTGGTGGTCAGCGCCCGCAGCCTGGCGTCGGCGATGGAGAAGATCGAGGAGCCGCCGAAGCTCGATGCGGCGATCCTCAGGATCGAGGCGCCGGGATTTGAGGCCGGCGCGCGCTACGGCGACCAGAACCCGCCCTATCTCAGCGATGAAGCCGTTCGGTGGCTTCGCCAGCGAGGGGTGGAGCACCTGTTGGTGGAGCTTCCGTCCGTAGATCGCGGCGACGACGGCGAGGTGCTGGCGAGTCACCACGCATTCTTTGGCCATCGCCGGGGAGAGGCGGTACGCGAGGCCAGCCGAGGACGGACGATCACGGAGATGATCGCCGTGCCGGAAGATGTGGAGGATGGGCTCTACGGGTTGTCGTTGCGCTTTGGGCGAATCAAGAGCGACGCCGCGGCGTCGCGGCCCGTGGTGTATGGGGTTACGGAGGACTGAAGACGGAAGTCAGAAGTCAGAAGCGGGGCTAACCAAAGGTTGAGGAGCTTCCAAAGCGTTGGGATGGCCTGTGGGAAACCATCGGTGGTTGGAGGGTCGGCGTAGGGTCGCCTCGATCGTCGAGGGCGGGATAAATCCGCCAGAGTTACAAAAGGGCTGTTAGTAGCAGCCAGTCTGATTCACCGGCGACGCAAGGCCGCCGGGGTCGCAATGGTCGCGAAGATGAGGGTGGTGCGATAAAGGAGGACGAAGGTGTGGGGTTTAGCGAACCATGGCCTATTCGAGGAAAAAAAAGACGATTAGGGGGGAGGTATTTCGGGAAATAGGTGGTGCTCTGCGGTTGGTTTTGGCGTGGGAATGGAGTGGTTTAAAACCCTGAAAGGAGGGAAAAGTCGACCCTGAAATTGTAGTTAAAACCCTCTAATAGGCAGTGGTGGGGTGGCCCTGATCATCGGTGACCGGGTTGGGGGGTCTCGATGGTCATCGAGGTGACCCAACGAACCCCACTCCGTCGCCTTCGGCCCCGGTGTCTCCTCATGGCCCTGGGGAGAATTAGTAGTATTAGAGGGGGCAGGTGGGGTTTGCGATCGCGAAGCCAGGTGGTGGGGTGACCCAATTTGACTATATGACCAGATTGTAAATTTGAGTCACCACCCTTGATTGGCGTCGCGAAAACGCTAATTTTTGACCTCATGAGAGGTTTCAGTCATCGGGTCAAGGTCAGGTGTATGACGAGGGAAAGAGAAAGAAATCAGCGGCGGGAGCGGATTCGGGAGGCGGCGACGGAGCTCTTTGAGCGCTATGGTTATGATAAAACGACGGTCAGCGATATTGCGGAGGCGGCGGGGGTAAGCAAAGGGGCGATCTATCTGGACTTCGAGAGCAAGGTGCAGCTCTTCGAGAGTCTGCTGATCGAGGAGATCCGGCGCTATGTGGATCGATTGGTGGAGTTGGTGGAGGCCGATCCGGAGGGGGGAAGGCTGGCGACGATCTATCGGCACCTGTTAGAGGCCCAGCGGGAGAGTCCGCTGTTGCAGGCGATCTATCGCCAGGATCCGAAGGTGATGGGGTCCTATTTGCACGCGCCGGGGAATCTGGTGGAGCAGACGCGGGGAAGCCTGGGTTTTTTTGAGATGATGCATGGGGCGGGGTTGGTGCGCCAGGATCTGGATCCGGAGGTGGTGACCCACTTTATGGAGCTGTTGCGCTATGGGCTGTTGATGATCGGGACGGTGAGGGACTCGGCGGGTTTTCCGCCCTTTGAGCAGGTGATCGAGCTCATTGAAGAGGTGGTGCGTACCAGCATCGCCCCCGAGGGAGGCGGCGATGGGGAGAAGGGATTGGAAGTACTCAGAGAATTTCAGGTTCGACTCAACGAGCATTTGGAAGAACAGGAGAGCGGCGATGAAGACAGATAAACGACGATGGAGTTGGGCGGCGATCGTACTGATGGCCGTGATGGCGCTGGGCACGGTGGCTCAGGCCGACGAGGAGCCAGCGCTTCCGACGGTCGAAGAGGTGGAGAATCATCTCGACGATCTCTATCGATCGGATAGCTCGAAGGCGGAGATGACGATGCGGATCGTCACGGACCGTCGGGGGACGCGGGAGCTGAGCCTGGAGGCCTGGACGGCGGGGGAGGACAACGCCCTATTTGTGATCCGGGCGCCGGCCAGAGAGGCGGGGACGGCGACGCTTCGCACGGAGGACGGGTTGTGGAATTACGCCCCGCGCGCCGACCGGCTGGTGCGGGTGCCCACGGGGATGCTCTCCGATGACTGGATGGGCAGTCACCTGAGCAATGACGACCTGGTCCGAGAGACCGGGTTTCGCGAGGACTACGAAACAGAGCTGACCTGGGGAGAGCACGAGGGTGAGCGGGCCTTAAAAGCAGTGATGACGCCCAGGGAGGGGGCGCCCGTGGTGTATAGCCGAGTGGAGTATCTGATGGATGCCCAGGATTGGACGCCGCTTGAGGCGGTATTTTTTGATGACGATGAGGTGGTGCGGACGATGACCTTTAGCGATGTGCGCGAGGTCGACGGCCGCCAGGTGCCGCATCGCATGGAGGTGCGTCCCGAGGACCGGCCCTCGGAGAGCACGACGCTGGAGTATCAGAGCCTGGAGTTCGGCGTGGATATCGACGCGTCGATCTTCACGCGACGCGGGTTGCGGCGAATCGCACGCTGAGCGGGAGCAAGAACAGAAATATCGGGGTCTAATGGCGGGTGCGATGGGATTGAGATGGGAGTGTGAGTGATGATGACGCTTCGGATGGCGGCCAGAAACCTGACGCGGAATCGGTGGCGAAGCGGGCTGTCGATTGCGGGCATCGCGGTGGCGACGGCGATCTTGATCTGGAATTTCGGGTTCTTCGACGGCTTCTTCGACCTGATGGTTCGGGGGACGACGGAGGTCGATATAGGCCACGTCCAGGTGCAGGATGAGCGCTATATCGATCGGCCGGCGACCTACGATTATTTTGAGTGGGATGAACCCCTTCAGGAGGCCTTGTCGGGGTCCGCCGGGGTGGAGGCCGTGGCTCCCAGGGTGCGCCTATTTGGGCTGGTGGGCCATGAGGACCGCTCCCATGTGGCGCGGATCATGGGCGTCGATCCGGCGATGGAGCCCCAGGTGACGGTCATGGATCGAGGGGTTCGTCAGGGGCGGTGGTTGGATGAGGAGATGCCCGTCGATGGGCCCGCAGAGGTGGTGATCGGTCGGGGGCTAAGCCAGAGTTTGGGAGTCGGTCTGGGCGATGAGTTGGTGGTCATTGCCGAGGGCGCCGATGGGAGCATGGGCGACGGGTTGTTGGAGGTGGTGGGGATATTGGAGACCGGCAATTCGCGCATCGATCGCCAGGCGGCGCTGCTCCATCTGGAGGAGGCGCAATTTATCGCCGCCGTGGAGGGGGCGGTCCATGAGGCGATACTAAAGGTCAGGAATCCGGCGCTGGCCCCGGGGGTGGCGCGGGGAATTCAGGAGCGCCTCGACGCCATGGAGCGCGGCGAGGTCAAGGCCAGGGCCTGGCAGGAGGTGGAGCCGGGGCTCTATGAGATGCTGATCTATGGCGATCAGATGAACCGGGTGATCTTTTTGATCGTCTTTTTCGTGGTCGCCCTGGGGGTGCTCAATACGCTGCGGATGAGCGCCATGGAGCGCCACCGCGAATTTGGGGTGATGCGAGCGGTGGGGATGTCGAGGCGCCGCCTCTTTGGGTTGATCGCTCTGGAGGGGTCGATCCTGGGCCTGATGGGGGCATTGGTCGGCGGCGTGCTGGGGGCGGGGGTGACCTATTACCATGCGACGGCGGGGCTCGATCTGAGCCCCTTTGTGGAGGGCGATGCGACCTGGATGGGGGTCTCCTTTGCGGAGCGCATCCACTTTATCATGACCTGGGAAACCGTGGTGTACCCGGTGGTGGGATTGGTGGTGGTGAGCACCCTCTGCGCCATATGGCCGGCGATCTCGGCGATTCGTCTCAATGCCCGCGACGCGATTTCGGGGAGGACTTGAGATGTTGAATGGAGTTGAAGAGGAGAGAGTGATGGAGAAAGAAAAAAGCACAAATGGTGCGTTGATCGAGGCTCGCGGAGTGCACCGGGTTTTTCGCCAGGGAGAGTTAGAGGTTCACGCCCTGAGAGGGATCGATCTGGACGTGGAGGAAGGGGAGTTTTCGGTGCTCGCCGGCCCCTCGGGGTCGGGGAAGACGACGCTGCTCAATGTGATCGGCTGTCTGGATCGGCCCACGGAGGGGACGATCGACATCGGCGGGGTGCGGGTGTCCTCCTTTGGTACGAAAGAAGCGGCGCAGTTTCGGCTCCAGAACATCGGGTTTGTCTTCCAGGCCTATAATTTAATCCCCGTGCTGTCGGCCTATGAGAATGCGGAGTTTGTGCTGATGCTCAAAGGGGTGGCGGCGGGGGAGCGGCGACAAACGGTCATGGATCTATTGGAGGAGGTCGGCCTTAAGGGAATGGAAGATCGGCGGCCCCACGAACTCAGCGGTGGCCAGCAGCAGCGGGTGGCCGTGGTGCGAGCGCTGGCCGGTCATCCGTCGGTGGTCTTTGCCGACGAGCCGACGGCGAATCTCGATAGCGACGCGTCGGAGGATCTATTGGATCTGATGTGGGAGCTCAACGAGCACCACGGGGTGACGTTTTTGTTTTCATCGCATGACCCGGCGGTGATCGAGCGATGCCGGCGGGTGATTCGCCTGGATAGCGGAAAGGTGGTGGGCGATGAGCGAGACGGGGAGCAGCGGTGATGGGCAGAGGAGTCACAGATCGAATCGGGGCGTTGGCGGTGGGCCTGGCACTGGTGTTGAGCCCGGCGATGGGGGAGGCGAGTTGGGAACTGGTGGAGGGCGAACGGGGACAGTTGGAGTTGGGGGCCAATCTACAACTGGTGAGCGCCTATGTGGATATGGGCGGCCTGGAGGGAATCGACGAGTTGCCCGGTCTCGACGATCAAGCGGGACTGGGCGGGGCGGTGGGCCGCCTGGAGTGGTATGGCGAGCTGGGGAGTCGCGCTGATTTAAGCGTGCACCAGCGCTTGTTCTGGCAGACGTCGACGCTTCCCGAGGAATTATTGGGCCAGGGCCTGGGGGTGTCGGCGGGAAGTGAGCGGCGGGTGGATACGCAGCTCGATCTTCTGGAGGGCGATGACCTTCGCCTGAGCCACGATCTGGATCGGGCGGTGCTGGGGTTGTACTTCGACCGTGCCGACCTCTATCTGGGGCGTCAGGCGATCCGCTGGGGGACTTCCGATCTATTCGCGGTGGCCGATCGCTTTGCGCCGCTGAGCCCCTTTGAGTTGGATACGATCCAGCGACGAGGTGTGGATGCGGCGCGGGCAGTGACTCATTTGTCGCCCAGTTGGGAGCTCGATCTGGTGGTCGCCGATCGGGGTTCGGGAGAACCGGTGGCGCTGGGGGCGAAGGCGGAGTATTTCGGCGTCCGAAGCGATGTCTACGGCGGGGTGGGGCGGTTCTGGGAGCGGTTGAGCGCCATGGGTGGGGTGAGCGTGATGGCCGACTACTGGAAGTTTTATGGGGAGGCGGAGGCGCTGTGGAATCTGGACGATGACGGCATGGATCGCCCCCGGGCGACGGTGGGGGCGCAGCGCATGGCCATGCGTTGGCAGATGGGCCTGGAGTACCACTACAACGGGCTGGGGGTCGGCGGCGGCGATGGCTACGGCCAGGCCCTGGCCAGCGAGGAATTGAGTCGAGGGGAGAGCTATCTTCTGGGGCGTCATTACCTGGGGGCGACGGGGATGTATCTGAGCGAGGGATCGCTAAGCGCCGGGGGAGGGGCGATGGTCAATATCGTCGACCCGAGCGCCGTGATCTTTCCCAGTGTGACCTACGAGTTAGAGGAGCAGTTCTCCATTCAGGGCGGAGCCTATGTGGGGGTTGGTGAGCGCGGTGCGGTGGACGTGGGGGCCATGGAAGGCGGCGATCCAGCGAGCGCCGTGGTGATGCCCTCGGAATTTGGGGCGAGCTCGGATCTCTATTTTGTGCAGATGACGGCCTATTTCTGATAATAAGGTAGCCCTATGTTGGCGACGTTGGCGTGGCGAAATCTGTGGCGAAATAAGGGTCGGACGCTGATCGTGATGTCGGCCATCGCCTTTAGCTATGGGCTGATGCTGGTGATGTTTGGCATCGCCCAGGATAGCTACCGGCAGATGGGCGACAGCATCGTGGAGGCCGTGGGGGGCCATATTCTGGTGCATGGCGAGGGGTATTGGGAGATGCCCACCGGGGGCCAGCGGGTGGCCGATCCGGAGCGATTGCGTGCAGACCTGGAGGCCATGACAGAGGTGGAGGCCGTGGCCTCGCGGGTGATGGGCTACGGGCTATTGGGGACGGCGAGGACCTCCGAGGGGGCCCAGATCATGGGGGTGGTCCCCGAGCAAGAAGAGGCCTTCCTGGGGCTACGAGATCGGTTGGTGGAGGGGGAGTTATTGAGCGATGAGCGGCGCTCGCCGATTGTGATCGGCCAGGAGGACGCCCACCGGTTGGGAGTGGAGATTGGCGATCGGCTGGTGGTGACGGGCTCGGAGCGCGATGGAGATGTGACGCGGGGGCTATTCTACGTCGATGGGATTCTGGAGAGCGTGCCCGGTCAGGTGGGAGAGGCCACGGCCTATGTGCATCTGGAGGAGCTCCAAGAACTGTTGGGCTATGGCCAGGGGGTGACCCAGGTGGGCATAAGGCTTGGCGATGCGTCGATGCGCCACGCCGTGGTGGAGCGGCTTCGCGACCAGTGGAGCGATGAGGAGGAGGCGCTGGAGGTGCTGAGCTGGGATGAGGCGGTGCCCGAATTTCAGGCCCTCATCGATCTGGACCAGGGATTTACGATCTTTTATCTGATGGTGATCATCGTCATCGTCGTGCTGGGGATCACCAATACCTTTATGATGGCCGTCATGGAGCGGATCCGCGAGATCGGGCTGTTGAATGCCCTGGGGATGGAGCCTCGCCGCATCGGGGCGATGCTGATGTACGAGACGATCTTTTTGGCGATATTGGGGATGGGAGCGGGATTGATGATGGGCCTGGGGGTGCATAGCTATGTGGCCAATCAGGGCATCGATATGTCGGCGATGTTCGACGAGGAGATCGAGATGTCGGGCATCGCCATGGACATGGTGATCTACTCCCATATCGAGGTGGGGTGGTGGGTGGTGGGATCGCTGGTGGTCTTTGTGAGCATCTGTCTGTCGGCGCTCTATCCGGCTTATCGGGCGAGCCAGAAGGCGCCGGCAGAGGCGATGCGTTTCCACGAGTGAGAGCCTTATGGTATCAGAAGGGCGGCCATCAACCGCCCCCATTTTCCCACTGCCCGAGAGGCCCTTCGATGGAGATCACAGACCGAGAATACGCACGTCAGCTCGACGCCGATGATCCCCTGGCCAAGTTTCGAGATCGCTTTCATATCCCCGGCGAGGAGAAGGGCGATCCCAAGATCTATCTCTGCGGCAATTCCCTGGGGCTTCAGCCCAAGCGGGTGGAAGAGACCCTGGAGCGAGAGCTCAAGACCTGGCGAGAGGTGGCGGTCAAAGGCCATTTTAAAGAGCCCCATCCGTGGGTGAATTTTCACGAGGAACTGCAGCCGATGTTGGCATCGATCGTGGGGGCCAGGCCCCGGGAGGTGGTGCCCATGAATTCGCTGACCACCAATCTGCACCTGTTGATGGTCTCGTTTTACCGGCCCACGAAAGAGCGCTACAAGATCCTGGTGGAGGGCGGGGCCTTTCCGTCGGATCAATACGCGGTCAAAAGTCAGGCTCGCCATCATGGGCTGGACCCCGAGGAGGCGATCATCGAGGTCTCACCACGAGAGGGGGAGACGCTGCTTCGCGACGAGGATATTGTGCAGGCCATCGAGGAGGCCGGCGAGGAGCTGGCGATGGTGATGATCGGGGGGGTCAATTATTATACGGGGCAGGTCCTGGACATGGAGGCGATCGCGGAGGCGGGCCACGAGGTGGGGGCGATGGTGGGCTTCGATCTGGCCCACGGGGTGGGCAATGTGGAGTTGAACCTTCATGACTGGGGCGCCGACTTTGCGGCCTGGTGCACCTATAAATACCTCAACTCGGGGCCCGGCGGGGTGGCGGGGATCTTTGTGCACGAGCGCCACGGCGAAAATCGGGAGACACCGCGCTTTGCGGGGTGGTGGGGCGTTCCCCTGGAGGAGCGCTTCGACATGGGCCCGGAATTTGTGCCCGAGGCCGGAGCTGCGGGGTGGCAATTGAGCAATTCGCCGGTGCTTTCGATGGCGGCGCTTCGGGCGTCGCTGGAGCTCTTTGAAGAGGCGGGGATGGAGGCGCTGATCGACAAGCGAAAGGCGATCAGCAGCTATCTCTTGGAGCTCATCGACAGCCTGGATCGCGACGAGGTGGAGGTGATCACGCCGCGGGATCCGGAGCGGCGAGGGGCCCAGCTATCGCTCTATGTCCATGAGCACTCCAAGCGCTTTTTCGAGGCCCTCGGTCAGGCGGGGGTGATCTGCGACTATCGGCGGCCGAATGTGATTCGGCTGGCGCCGGCGCCGATATACAACAGCTTTGAAGATGTATGGCGCTTCTTCGAGGTGCTTCGCGACCAGGGAGAGCTTGAATAAAGGGGGGAGTTTGGGTTTGAATCCTCTATGAATGAACGACTAGTCAGCGAGACGGAAACCCATGTCAGACGAAGACGTATCCCAACAAGAGCAAGGACCGTTTCGGGAGGGTAAGATCCTCAAGGATCGCTACGAGTTGCAGCGCCCCCTGGGCGAGGGGGGGTTTGCGGTGGTGTATCTGGCCTTCGATCGGGTCATTGAGCGGCCGGTGGCGATCAAGGTGCTCAATAATGAGATGATCCGCTCCGGCGGAGAGTCCGGCGAGCTGGTTCGGGATCGCTTCCTTCGCGAGGTGCGCCTGACGGCCCAGATCCGCCACCCGGGGATCGTCGAGATCTATGACTTCGGGGTGCTCGAAGAGGGCAGCCACCCCTATATGATCATGGAGTATCTGGAGGGAACGGACCTGGATCTGGAGCTGTGTCGGGTGGGGGGCCTTCCGGCGACGCGGGCTCTGCCGCTGTTTGTGGGGGCCCTGGAAGCGCTGGGCAAGGCCCACCAACAAGGGGTGATCCACAAGGATTTGAAGCCGGCGAACCTCTTTTTGAGCGATGCGGCGACGGCCCATGAGGTGATCAAGGTCGTCGATTTCGGGATCGCCCACGCCGAGCATGGAGCCAGTGGACGGTTGACGAAGACGGGAGCGATGACGGGGACGCCCCATTATTTGCCGCCGGAATACCTGCAGAGCCAGACGGTGCGCCCGGAGATGGACGTCTACCAGATGGGGCTGATTTTGGTGGAGTCCCTCACCGGTCGACGGGTGGTGGAGGGCGATACGGTCTTTCAGGCGATCTTAAAGCATGTGCATCGCGACTTTGAGATCCCCCAGGTGATCCTGGATTCCGAGATCGGTCCCGTGGTGGATAAGGCGATCGCCTTTGAGGCCGACGATCGCTTCGAGACGGCCACCGCGTTTGGGCAGGCCCTGGCGAAGGTGGATGCTCAAAAGCTGGAGGCCTTCTTGAAAGAGCAGGGCTTTGGCCAGGGGAATATCAAGGAGTCCGGTCCCGTGGGGACCCAGATGGCCTATGGTGGAGAGGCCGCCGATCCGGCATCGAGTGCCCCCACGGAGATGATGAGCCAGCCGGCGCCCATGGACGAGGGCGACACACAGGTGGACGCCGAACAGCCACCGACGGCAGCGGCGCCGGTCACCCAGGAGGCGATGGGAGACGGCGAGCAGCGGCGGCGAAAGGGGATCCTTCTTCTGGTGGCCCTGGTGTTGATGGCCCTGGTGATGGGGGTGCTCGTCGGTCTATGGATCTTGAGCAATGGCGATGAAGAGCCCGACGAGGAAGAGCCCGTGGTGGCGGAAGTAGTCGACGAAGATGAGTCGGGTGGTCAAGAAGCGGAGAGCTATCAGGAGCGAGCCGGGGATGAAGAGCGCGGCGACGCCGATGAGGAAGAAGTCATGGAGATGGTGGCCCTGGACTCCGATCCTTCGGGGGCGGCGATCGTCGAGGAGAGCGGTGAGCAGTTGGGGGTGACGCCAGCGGAATTGGAGATGGCGTCCGATGGGAGTTTGAAGGTCGCCCTGCAACTCGAGGGCTACGACGAGGAGATCGTCGAGCTTCGAAGCGGCGAAGAGTCCCCGGTGGTAACCCTGGCGGAATCGGAACCGGAACCGGA
>CAYQBU010000004.1:0-17584 GCA_964415785.1 uncultured Bradymonadales bacterium | reverse complement strand
CTCCGACGCCCCAACCAGAACCAGAGCCCCAGCCAGAGCCGGAACCGGAACCCCAGGCGGAGCCGGAAGAGGAAGAAGAGGAATCTCGCGGTTGGGCGATGCCGGGGATGGATGAAGAAGAGGGCGAGGACGACGACGAAGAGGACGATGATGGCGGGGGCTATCGGTTGGCGCCCTGAAGGTTGGACGGGGTTGGGCTTGAGAGGTGAGGGCTGGGGATTAAATTGTTGAAGTCATCGATTTCGACAGAAACGCTCGAAATAAGGGGGGAGCATGGTGGTCTTGATATTGTGGTGGATCGCGTCGCCGGCCTGGTGGTTTGGGCCCTGGACGCTCGTGACATTGGTGGAGCCCATCAATCTCCTGGAGATGGTGGAGCCATCGGCCCGGTTGGGGATAGCCATGATGGTGGGCGGAGCATCGCTAAGCCTGGGCTCCTGGTGGGTCCGCCAGCAATGGTTCAGTCGTGGGAATGGAGAGGAATAGGAGTGGCCAAGTGTGCGCCCAGCCTCTAGGATAGCTGCGAGTTAGCAGTGGATATCCTCGAGGTAGTAGGAGAGGTGATGGCGCAACAGGCAGAGGGAAAAGATCGACGAGTGGTGCTCCTGGTCCTGGATAGCGTGGGCGTCGGGGAGTTGCCCGATGCCGCCGATTTCGGCGACGAGGGCTCCCATACGCTGGGCCATATCGCGGAGGTGGTGGAGGGCTTTGACCTGCCCCATCTGAGGCGGATGGGCCTGGGAAATATCGAGGGGATCCCCCAGCTCGAGGGCGTGGATGTGCCGGTCGCTGATTTTGGGCGGATGGCAGAGAAGAATCAGGGCAAGGATACGGCGACAGGCCACTGGGAGTTTGCGGGGATCTTGATGGACGAGCCCTTTCGAACCTTTCCGGAGGGATTTCCCGAGGAGGTCATCGAGCCCTTCTGTGAGGCCATCGGCGTCGACGGGGTATTGGGCAATAAGGCGGAGAGCGGGACGGTGATCATCGAGGAGCTTGGCCGCGAACACCTGGAGACGGGAAAGCCCATCGTCTATACCTCGGCAGATCCGGTATTCCAGATCGCGGCCCACGAAGATGTGGTCGATATCGAGACCCTCTATACGTGGTGCGAGGCGGCCTATGAGATCGCGATCCCCGCCGGACTCTCGCGGGTGATCGCGCGGCCCTTTGTGGGGGAGTGGCCCAATTACGAACGCACGTCGAAACGAAAGGACTATACCTTCCCGCCTCCCAAGAAGACGGTGATGGAGGAGCTTCAAGAGGCGGGGGTGAAGACGACGGCCATAGGCAAGGTGGGCAATATTTACGCCCATCGGGGCTTCGACGACGAGATCAAGACGCAAGATAACGACCACGGCGTGGAGATGACCCTCAAATGCCTGGGCGATCGCAGCGGGTTAATTTTTACCAATCTGGTGGACTTCGATGCCAAATACGGCCATCGGCGAAACCCGGAGGGCTACGGCCAGGCCCTGATGCGCTTCGACGATCAACTGCCGGTGATCCTGCAGGCCATGGAAGAAGGTGATTGGCTGATCATCACCGCTGACCATGGCAATGACCCGACCTATGAGGGAACGGATCATACCCGGGAGTACGTGCCGGTATTGAGCTATCAGAAGGGGCAGAAGCGGGAGGGAAGGGCGCTGGGAACGCGGTCGACCTTCGCCGATATCGGGGCCTCGATCGCCGATTTTTATGGCGTGTCCTGGGAGATAGGCGACTCGTTTCTGGAATAGCTCGAGGCCGCCAGGCCTTATGTTGGACAGAGGGCAGCGACCACGCGGTTGATCTGTGAGGGCGCCCCTCCTAGAGTGCAATGAGAGCTCTTCGGAGCTCCGATGGTGTCGGTTTTCTGCCGTGTTCGTGAGAATTGCGACGAAAAGGAACCCCGTACTCTTATATAAGGGAGCTGGTCACTGGCACAACGCGAGCATGCCTCCTGGAATTGGACCAGCGAGGAAGGTCAAGGAGTGCTACTTACTGCGCCCACCTGGTAAAAACCGGGTTTCGAAGTCATATTTCAATAGACGGCACATAGGTGGTGGCCGACACCATCAAGGCGGCGCCTTCGGGCGCCGTCTTTTTTGTTTATCCCGGGGGTTTCATCATCCGTTTACTGCGGCTCATCAGAGCCCAGATGCCGTCGCAAACCATTGACGCTGCATCGAAGGCCTTGATTCACCAACCACGGAAGTCACGCAACCAGAGGTCATCGACGGCATGGGGTTACAGAACCATCGCCGGTTTAAGGGTACAGAAAGACAATTTGAGGGGAGGTGGATCCAGGCATCGAGGCCATCCAAAGCACCCGGCCCTTCAGAGCAGGACAAACATAGCGGCGATGAGGGCGACCATGGCGACGACGACGAGGATGGCGATGCCCGCCAGGGGGCTGACGCCATCGTCCTCGTCGTCGGAGGTGGAGGGGCCGGCGGAGTGGGTTTTTTTGCGGCCCGGTGAGCGGGCCTTCTGGGGCCCTGGAGTGGGGTTGGGATCGGGCCTGGGGGAGGCGCTGAAGTCGGGGGCGGCGCGCTCGGTGGACTCCTGGTCGGCGTCGTGGAGGAGCTGGCGGTGGGGTCGCTCGACGGCGGTGGGTTCGTCGTCGGGATCGGGGGTTGGATCGTCGGTGTGGCGTTCCAGTGTGGTGGCTTCTTCGGGGTGGTCGAGGCGGTGGCCGATGGTGGGGTGAGTGGGGTCGCTGGCGTCGTCGGCGGAGTCGCGGCCGCCGGGTTGTGGGCCACTGGCCAGGCGTTGGCGGTCCATGAGGTTGGTGACCTCCTGGCTGTCGACGCCCGGTTGGTTGATGGCGATCTTGGGGGGAGCGTCGGAGGGCGATGGGTCCTGGATTTCGATGTCCTCGCTGTCGAGCTCCATGGTCGGGGGCTTGACGGGGCGGGTGGCCATATTCTGGGGATCGGTCTCGCCGAAGGGGCCGTAGAGCTCTTCGTCGGAGCGAAGTTGGGCGGGATCGAGGGACTCCTCGACGGTGGCGTCGGGGTCGCCGGTGAGGTTGGAGAGATCCCGTTTTTTTGTCTTGCCCACGGCGGGGTGTTCGGAAGTGCTGGAGGTGCCCGATTTCTGGGCGCTCATGCGACGTTCGACGGCCTGAAGGCGGTCGTTTTCCAGTTTGCGAAAGGCGTCGGCACTGAGCTCGTGGGTCCGGTCGATGGGCCGCGTTTCCTGATTGGGGGCGTCGATCTCTTCGGTGTCCTGGATCTGTCGGGCACCCTCCTGGAGGCGGCTGAGGCGAAATTGGTTGGTCTTGTCGGTGGCCACCTCGTCGGCGGCCATGGCGAAGTTGAGGAGATCTTCGGGGATGGGTTTGGTGACCGTTTCCTGCTCCTGGGAATTGATGTCGCCGACGGCGATGAGGGCTTCGGTCATGGCCTTGATGTTCTGGAAGCGCTGTTCGGGCTTTTTCTCCAGGGCGCGGAGGATGACCTGGCTGAAGGTGGGGCTGAGGTCGTCGCGGATCTCGTCGGGGGCCATGGGTTGGGCCTCGACGTGGGCCATCATGAGGGCGAATTCGGAGGCGGCGTTAAAGGGGACGTCGCCGGTGGCCAATTTGTAGAGGGAGCAGCCGAGGCTGTAGATGTCGGCGCGGCCGTCGATGTCGCTGGAGCCGACGATCTGCTCGGGGCTCATGTAGTGGAGGGTGCCGACGGTGGTGCCGTCGACGGTGAGTTCCTCGCCGCGGCTGATCTTGGCGACGCCGAAGTCCATGACCTTGGGAGAGAGGTAGTCGTCCTGGGTGTCCAGGAGGATGTTGCTGGGCTTGAGGTCGCGGTGGACGACCCCTTCGCTGTGGGCAAAGCCGACGGCGGACATGACGGGCATCATCAGGTCGATGATCTGGGCTTCGTCCAGGGGGTGGTGGTCGGCCAGGTAGTCGTCGAGGGTGGGCCCGTCGACAAACTCCATGACGAAGGAGAGGAGAGGCTCGGTGATCACTTCGCGGACACTGACAATATTGGGGTGGTCGAGCATCCCCTGGATACGCCCCTCATCGAGAAAGCGGGCGCGGACCACCTCGTTGTCGGCGTAGCGATGAAAGAGGACCTTGAGGGCCAGGGCTTCGTTGGTCTGGATGTCGGTGGCCCGGTAGACGGTGGCCATGCCCCCGTCGTCGAGGCGCTGCTCGACGCGGTAGCGCTCGCAAAAGAGCGCTCCCGGTCGAAGCTGCCTGGCGGTGAGATCGGATGAAGACATGGGTGGTGGCAAACCTGATAAGAAAAGTGGTCACCACCAGTGTAGCGAAGCCAGGCGAAGGGGCAACTAATCCTGTGCTAAAGCGGTCGCCCTGGCCGATCAGCGGTGAATGATTCGCTCTTCGTCGCCGTCGCCCAATTCAAATTGGAAGCTCTCGTCGAGGCCGTGCTCTTCGTTGACAAGGGTGACCGTATGAGAGCCGGCGGGGAGCTCGTGGTTTCGAAGCGGCGTGTAGTGGCCGGTGTCCTGGCCATTGATAAAGATTCGGGCCGCCGGGCGGGAGTTGACCTGGATGACGCCCGTGCCAGTGACTTCCGGTTCGGGCTCCGGTTCAGGCTCCGGTTCGGGCTCCGGTTCGGGCTCCGGTTCCGGTTGTGGCTGTGGGGTCGGCTCTGGCTCCGGATCCGGCTGGGGAGTCGGTTGGGGCGTGGGGGTCGGCGAAGGGCTGGGATCGGCCTGGGCGACCGGTTCTTCGTCGACCTCTTCTTCCTCGAGCTCGACGTTGAGTTCAAAGCTGTGATCCGTGCCGGTCTCGAAGGACTCGCTATACTCGTGGTGGCCCCGTCGGTTGAGGACGACGCGGTAGCTGAGGGCGGCGTCGAGCTCGTCGATGGTCTCGGGGGTGGAGCCGGTGTGGAGGGGCTCATCATCGTCATCGCCATCGGCGTTAAAGAGCTCGAATTGGGCACCGCTGGGCTCCGATTCCAGGACAAATTCGACTTTCGCGGGGCGAAGAGCAATATCGACGTCGGTGACGGAATCGTAGGTGACGTCGACGTCCTCGCTGTGATCGAGGTAGTCGTCGTGGCTGAGCTCCAGGGTATAGGTGCCGGGCTCGAGGTCGCGAAGCTCGGCAGGGGTCAGCTCGTCGAGGGTTTCGCCGTCGAGGGCGACAGTGGCCTCGTCGGGCTCGGTGGTGAGGTCGATGCCGGTGTCGCTAAAGTCATGGGGTTCCAGGTCGTCGGCGCTGCCGATGGTCATGGGATCATCGCCGGCGATGGTGGTGGTGGTCTGGTAGTCGTAGTGGTTGGGCCGCTGGACGACGAGGTCGATATCGCCGGGAGCGAGGGTGGTGGTGAAGGGGGAGTCGCCGTCGTGGACCTCTTCGCCGTCGATGGACACCGTGATCGGGCCGTCGCCGAAGTCAAAGGTGACCTCGGCGTCGCCGGGCTGGTTGAGGAAAAAGAAGGCGCCGAGGCCGAGGAGGACGACGCCGACGGCGACGCCGGCGATGACGCCGATGCGGGCGCCGCTGGAGTCGCCGGATTTGGGACGGGGTCCGGAGACGGTGGCCTCGGGACGGTCGCTGCGCTCGACGGCGGGCATGCTGGCCGTGGGCCGGGGCTTTCGGCGGGGCTGGACCTCGATGCGCTGGTCGTCATCGCCGCTGGCCAGGTCGAGCTCGTCGTCCCAGCGATCGTATTCGGTGGTCGCGGGCTCGTCGTCGCGCTGATACTCGGTGGTGGGCATGTCGTCGCCGACGGTGGGCCCGCCGAGGTCGGCGCCGGGAACGTGGATCTGGGTGACCTCGTCGTCGCCTGCGCCATCGCCAATGACCGGTTTGGCATCGTCGGCGTAGACGATGTCCGGTTCCTCGTCGATGGACTCGGTGTAGACGATGTCGGAGTCCGTGATCGCCTGTTCCTCCTCCTCGTCTTCGCGATCGTAGATCTGGGTTTCGAGCTCGTCATCGCCCCAGCTCAAGTCGGGCTCGGGCTCTGTGGCTTCCACGGCCTGCGGGCTCGGGGTCTGCTCGATGGGCTGGAGATCGAGGGAGCGGTAGTAGTCGAGCTTCTTATTCTCGAACTCGATGTCGGCCTGGAAGGCCTCCTTCATATAGGAAGCGAGGTCCTTATTGGTGTAGTAGTAGCCCTCGTTGCGCATAAAAGACTGGAGGGCGTCGGCCAACTCATCGGTGGTCTGGTAGCGATCCTCGGGGTTTCGAGCCAGAGCCTTGAGGACGATGTCCTCGAGCTCCTTAGGGATATGGGGGTTGTAGAGCGAGGGAGGGCTCATCTCGACTTTGCGAAGCTTTTCGATGGTGTCGAAGTCGCTCTCGCCGAGAAAGAGGCGCTCCAGAGTCAGCATCTCGTAGAGGACGATGCCGAGGCTGAAGATGTCGCTGCGGTGGTCGACGTGGAGGCCCCGAACTTGCTCGGGGCTCATGTAGCTGAATTTGCCCTTGAGGGTGCCCACCTGGGTCTGGCTGGTCTTGCCCTGGGCCTTGGCGATGCCGAAGTCGATGATCTTGACCTCGCCCTCGTAGGAGACCAGCAGGTTTTGAGGGGAGACGTCGCGGTGGACGATATGGAGGTCGTTGCCCTGGGGATCTTTTTTGGAGTGGGCGTGTTCCAGGCCCTCGCAGACCTTCATGATCGTATAGCAGATGCGAGGGATGGAGACGTCTTCGCCGATGCGGCGGGTGCGCTCAAACTGGGTCTTGAGGTCCTTGCCGGCGATGTACTCGAGGGCGATGAAGTAGGAGCCGTTGACCTGGCCGAGGTCAAAGATCTGGGCGATATTGGGGTGGTTGAGCTGGCCGGCGATCTTGGCCTCGTCGATGAACATTTTAATAAATGATTCATCTTGGGCGATATTGTCGAGGATCTTTTTGATGGCCAGAAGCCGCTCAAAACCCTCGACGCCAAAGGCCTTGGCCTTATAAATCTCGGCCATGCCCCCGACGTTGACGCGCTCAAGGAGATAGTATTTTCCGAAAGGGATCGGCTCTGGAAGGATGCCTGGTTCGCTCATAGGACCTACGCAGTGATGAAGAAAAGCGGCGACGCAAATGGGCCGAGGGCCCAGAGGGGGTTGGGTAGCAAAAGAGCCCCTGCTCCAATGCTGAGACGAACCCTGGTGGTCGTTGCAGCAGAGCCCGAGCCAATATTATGCCGACAGCATAGCGAATGCTAGGCAATCGTCGACGAGGTTGTCAATTGGGGGGGTTGATTGGTGGCCGAAGATGGCCGAAGATGGCGCCACCGCGCATAGAGAAGCAGCAGCGCGGCCTTCGCACGAGATACTTCCCGCATAAGACCCGAGTGGCCCAGAATGATGAAAGTGAATAGCACCGGTGGATTGATCCCTCTGTTGATCGCCCTGTTGATGATGGGGTGCGCCTCATGCAGCGCCGACGATGAGGCGCAGATCGACGATGATAACGGCTTTGAACTACCCACGGGAGAGCAGGAAGATGAGCCGGAGGAAGAGGAAGAGGAGGTCGACGAGCGCGGCGATCGCCAGGCGGAGCCCGACCATCCTCTGCTGTTGATCGGAATCGACGGGATGCGCCATGACTATTTCGAACTCTACGAAGACGAGACAGAGACCCTGCGAGGCTTGAGTGAGGGAGGGGTGAAGGCGGAGTCGCTAAAGCCCATCTTTCCAACCTCCACCTTTCCCAATTTATACTCCACGGCCACCGGGTTGTATGCGGAAAACCACGGAATCGTGGCCAATACAGTCTATGACCCGGTGCGGGGAGCGCGGTTGACGATGAGCGATAGCGATGAGCAGCAGCGCCCGGAGTGGTGGGGAGGCGAGCCGGTGTGGGCGACGGCCGAGCTTCAAGGATTGAAGGCGGGAACATTTTTCTGGGTGGGCTCGGAGGCCCCTCATAATGGATCGAGGGCCACGGAATGGGTGGCCTACGACGGCAGTATTCAACACCGTCATCGGGTCGATCAGGTGCTTCATTGGCTGACCCGGGATGAACCGGTGGATTTTGCGACCCTCTATTTTTCGAGGCCCGACAGCGCCGGTCATAGCCACGGCCCCGAAGACCCGAGAGTGGGCGAGGCGTTGGCAGACGTCGACCGCCAGCTCGATCGGTTGATCGCCGGGCTCGATGACGCCGGAATATGGCCCGACATAAACCTGGTGATCATCTCGGATCACGGAATGGTGGAGCTCGATGAGGACAAGGTGATTTTTCTCGACGATATCATCGATATGGACGATGTTTACGTCAATACGTGGGGGCCCTTTTCGATGATCAATCGGGCGCATACGAGCATGGATCTGGACGCGCTCTACGACACGCTGGCCAACGCCGACGAGGCCGAGCATTACGAGGTGTATAAGCGCGAAGACCTTCCGGAGCGCTGGCGGATCAGCGATAATGAGCGAACATCGGAATTGGTGGTGGTCGCCGACATGCCCTACTCGTTGACCAATCACGACTTTTTTGAGGATCGAGGGGTGCTCACGGGGACCCACGGCTACGATCCGGCCTATGATGAGATGAAAGGCATCTTCGTCGCTCATGGCCCTGGGATTGCGGAGGGCGAGGTCATCGATATGGTTGAGATTGTCGATATATATGGACTGATGACCCACCTTCTGGATCTGGAGCCAGCGGAGTACGATGGCTCCTTTGAGCGGATTGAGCCCGCTCTGCGTGGACACTGATCGGTGGGGTCACTGGACTAGGAATGCGGAGACGTAATGACAGCTCAGAGCAGTGAAGAGGAACCGCGGATGTCGCGGCGCGACAGGCGCCAGCAGTCGATCAAAGAGGCGGCCATCGAGGTCGTCTTTGAGCATGGCTATCACGCCGCGAAGGTCTCGCAGATCGTCAACGAAGTGGGCGTCGCTCAGGGGACATTTTACCTGTACTTCGAGGGCAAGCAGCAACTCTTCGGAGAGTTGGTCAGTGATTTTTTGGAGCTCGTGGTGGCGACGGTCGCCGATTGGGAGCCCGTGGAGATCGACACTCGCCAGCGGCTTCGCGAGGAGCTTTGCCGGGTGGGGCTGAGCCTGACCCATGTGCTGTTGGACAATCAAAAGATGACGGCCATCTTCTTTCGGGAAAGCGAGGCCGTGGCGCCGGAGATCAACGAGCTGATCCGCCACGCCTACGAAACCCTGCTGGCGATGCTGACCGACTTCAATCGCATCTTATATCGCCGGGGGCTGATCGCGGAGATGAATTTCGAGGTCCTGGCGACGATGACGGTGGGGCAGGTGGAGCGGGTGATCGTGGAGCGCATCGTCCATGAGAACCTGGATGATGAAGAGCCGGAGGTGATCGTCGATCATCTCATTGCCCACTATATGGCGGGGACGAAGGCCCCCCCGGGAGAGGAACTCCAAGAGGAGAGGCGTTGAAGATGGTGCAAGTAGTTCTGTGCAATTGCGATCCCGACGAGGCCTCGGCGCTGGCCAGACGGCTGGTGGAAGAGGAGGTGGCGGCCTGCGTCAATATTATCGACGGGGTTCAGAGTATCTATCGGTGGGAGGGAGAGCTCTGCGTCGACAAAGAGGCGACGCTGCTGATCAAGACGAGCAGCGAGCGCTACCCGGCGCTGGAGGCGGCCATCGAGGAGCATCACTCCTACGATGTGCCGGAGATCATCGCCCTGGAGGCCAAGGAGGTTGCCGATGGCTATGCGCGGTGGGTCGATGAACAACTCTGAGCCGATGGGCAAGCAGGGCCACTCCTGGACCGAGCGGATGGAGGGGGATCTGGAGGTCGCCGAAGTGGGGGGCAAGGCGGCGGGGTTGAGCCGGCTGCAGCGGGCGGGGTTTGCGATCCCGCGCGGGTTTTGCGTGACCACCACAGCCTTTGAGGATCTGGTGGTGCCCATGGCGATCGAGGTGGAAGAGCTGGAGGAGCTCAGAGAGGCCATCGAGGCCATGAGTCTGCCCGACAGGTTGGTGGCGGCCATTGAGGCCCGGACCGAGACCATTGGAGCCCGGCGATGGGCGGTGCGCTCCTCGGGGATCGCCGAGGATACGGAGACGCGAAGCTACGCCGGTCAGGCCCTGTCGGTGCTGGACGTGGAAGGGGTCGATGGGATCTTGGAGGCGCTTCGCAAGGTGTGGGCCGGCCATTTTTCGATGGAGCGGCTGCTCTATCTGGCGCAGGGCGGCCTGGAGGTGACGCCGGCGCCAACGGCGGTGATTATTCAGGAGATGTTGGAGCCCGAGGTGGCCGGCGTTTTATTTAGCATCAATCCACTGACGGGAGATGAGGGCGAGGCGGTGGTGACCTCAGCGGAGGGGCTGGGGGAGGCGGTGGTCACGGGGATCAAGGGAGAGACCCACTACCTGGACAAGGCGTCGGGCTATTTGCGCCGGGAGGCCGGGGACGATGGGGAGTCGGGGCGGCTCAACGATGAACGGCTGCGCCAATTGGCGAGTTGTGCCCGGGAGGTGGAAGAGGCGCTGGGAGGCCCTCGTGATATTGAATGGGCCTATTGCCCCCAGGAGGGGATGCGGGAGGGACGGCTCTTTTTGTTGCAGGCCCGCCCGATCACGACGGGGCGAGCGGGGTCGCCGGAGACGGTGTGGACCAACGCCAACGTGGGGGAGGCCTTGCCCGGGGTGGCGACGCCCATGACCTGGAGCATCATCCGCGACTTCAGTCGCCGTGGGTTTGAGCAGGCCTTTGGGACGCTGGGGTTGGAGGTGCCTGAGGAGGCCAATCTGGTCGATGCCTTTCGGGGCCGCATCTACCTCAATTTGACCCAATTTATGAGCATCGCCAGCGCCCAGCCCCTCTTTCGGCCAGAGCGGCTCTTTTCCATCGCCGGCGGCGGTGGGGTGGAGCTGGTTCAGGACATCTATGAGCAGCGCTCGCGCAAGGGTTTTTTGAAGCGATTGCCCGTGACCATCCCCCGAATTTTGGGGGCCCAGATGAGCATGCCCGTGGTGGCACCGCTGTGGGGCAAGTACTTTACCAAGAAGGTCGATGCTTTTTTTGATCGCGATCTGGAGGGGATGCGACGCGAGGAATTGGTCGAAGAGCTAGCCCATCTGGACCAGCTCTTCGACCGCACCGGAAAGGTGATGCTGTCGACGAGCGCAAATTTTTTGATGAGTTATGTGGTCACCGCCGAATGCCTGAGGCTGGTGGGAGGACCGGAGGCCGCCCGCCATGAGCAGGCGTTGATCAGCGGGCTGGACGTCAAGAGCGCGGAGCCGGGGCTGGAGTTGCTGGATCTGGCGCGCCAGGCCAAGCGCTCGTTGAGGTTGCGCAAGCTGGTGACCGGGCATCGGCCCGAGGAGGTCCTGGACGCGCTGTGGGCGGCGAGCGAGCACGAAGATGTGGCGGCATTTATGGAGTCGCTGCAAAAGTTTCAGAAGGCCCACGGCCATCGGGCCCCACGGGAGGCGGAGCTGGCGACGCCGCGGTGGCGAGAGGATACGACATTCCTGTTTGAGGTGGTGCGATCGCTGGTGGAGGCCCAGGAGTTGCCGTCGACGACGGAGGTGGCTCGAGAGCGAAGCCGCAAGCAAGAGAGCGCTCAGAAGCTCTTGGAGCGCTACGCCCCCGGTGGGATCAACGTGGTGTTGAAGGGGCTGTTGACGCTGACGCGGGCCAACGCTCGTCGCCGCGAATATATGCGCGATCGGGTGGTGGACTCCCTGGATATCTATCGGCGCTTTTTCCTGGAGTGTGGGCGTCGGCTGATGCGCCAGCGGGTGCTGCGACGAAAAGAGGATGTCTTCTTCTTGAATCGAAAGGAGCTGGAGTCCTGGCTCGATCACGCGCCGGTGGCGGAGACTTTTGCACTGCGGGTGTTGGTGAGGCGGGCGCTCCACGATCATTTTCAGGCCCAGCAGGCGCCGCCGGACACCTTTTTGTTGCGGGGCTCGGAGACCATCGCCGCCGGAAGTGCGCGGCCGCCGGAGCCGACGCCGGAGCCCGGCGGCGATGGGTCGTCGACGGTGACTCTGGAGGGGTTGGCGGGGAGCCCGGGACGGGTGACGGGAAAGGCGCGGGTGATCGTCGATCCCAACGAGGGAGACACCACCATCAAGCCCGGCGAGATCCTGGTCGCCCCCTATACGGACGTGGGGTGGACGCCTCTATTTTTGACGGCCGCCGGAGTGGTGATGAGTCTGGGAGGGCCGCTTAGCCACTCCTGCATCGTGGCCCGGGAATACGGGCTTCCAGCGGTGGTCAACGCCAAGCACGCCGTGGAGGTCATCGAGACCGGCGATCGGGTGACCGTCGACGGCGATCAGGGATTGGTCCACATTCAGAAGCGGCCGGGTTCATCGAGAAAGTAGTGAGGTCGCCAGATCGAGGGCGTCGCGGAGCTGATCGATGGCGTCGCGCAGGTCTTCGGTCTGGAGGTCGGCGGCACGCTCGTCGGTGGGAAAGGGCGATGCGTCGAGCTCGCCGAGGTGGACGCTGGAGGCGGAGGCGCCGATCCAGGAGAGCGAGGTCAGGCGTTGCGGATCGACGTCGGAAAGCGACGGTGACGAAGGCTCATCGCCAGCCTCGGTGGCGCTATAGAAGCGAAAGTCAACGTCCAGTTCGAGGCCGTGATCGTCGCGAAGATGGAGGTGTTCCGTATCCAGGGGGATCTCTTCGAGGGGACAGGAGGCGATCATCCAATTCAGGGGCATATCTGTGTCGCCGAGGCGGATATGCCAGTGAGGGGGATCGCCGTCGACTTGTTGCCATTGGTAGCGGTGGCCCTGGGCGCGGCCGTGGAGGCGGTGGTCCTCAGCGGTGGCCTCCGGATCGATATGAGGGGCAACGGCGACCAGGGGTTGAGGTGAGAGGGCCTCGGCGCGGCGACGGAGTTTTTTGAGGTGGACGGTGGTGTAGATGATGCCGCCGACGATGGAGGAGACAAAGATCAGAAGCTGGCTGATCATGAAGCCATCGAGGTTCGTGGAGGCGTTCACGACGCCACTAAAGACAAGGATCAACCAGAGGGCGACGCCGGAGACCTGGATGAAGACGACGGCGGCAAAGAGGCGAGTCAGGGCGCGACCGGTGGCCTTCTGGAGGTAGAAGTCGGGGTCGGCGGCCTTGCGAGCATCGGCGGCGATGTCGGTGAGGGTTGGGGGGTTGGCGGGGGCGGTCATGGCAAAGCCTGTTGAAATGGGCAGTGAGACGATAATTCGAGGGATCGGGCGGCCTTGACGAAGGGGTTGGCTCAGACGCACCTTCGGAGCGGGCAGCCATGCATAGCCGTGTCTTTATCGAGAAAGCTCATGAAGCGACAAGTGAGAACGTTGGCGATCGCCGCGGGGGTCGTGGGTTGGATATTGTCGGCGGCGCCGGTGATGGCCCAGGAAGAGGACGCGCTGGAGGAGGGGAGCCAGGAGGTAGAAGCAGAGGTTCGAGAGGCGGCAAGCGCAGGAATCCAGGCCGCCGTGGTGGCCGGCGTGGAAGCGACCCTGGAAGAGGCCGTGCAAGAGGGTCAGCGGCAGGTAGAAATTCGGGAGGGAGAAGACGACGAGGTGCTGGATTGGATGCGCAGTCCCAGGGAGAGCGCCCTGAGGCAGGCCCGTGCCCGGGTGGGGTGGTCCCTGGAGCAGACCTGGCCCTTCTGGCAGGTCCTGGAAGAAGAAGCGGAGATCGACGTGGGGGAGACGCCCCAGCAAGCGCAGCAGGTGGCCCGTCATGTCCGCGAACAGGTGGAGGTCTTCGACGAGCGGTTTAATCTGATGCTGTTGGGCAATACGGACGGGCAGTTGGCGGAGGCCGATTGCCGGCTCGACAGAGAGGAACGGCGCTATTTCTGGGCGCGGCAGGTGGCCTACCGCGGGGCCTTGGAGGCCTTTGCCGAGGGCCATGGGAGGCGCTCGCCGATGGCCCTCAATGTGGGCAATATGCTGTTTCCGGGGCCCCTGGGCCGCTACCTCTTGGAGCAAGAGGATGAGCACGAAGGGCTGGCCCGCATATTGGCGAAGATGGACAGCGACGCCACGGGGCTGGGCAACCGGGAGTTCAGCGTGCCCCGCCGGCCTTTGACCCAGGTGTTGGGTAGGCTCCAGGACGAAGGGGTAAATATACAGGCTGCGAATCTGGATTGCCCTGACTTTCAGGGGGCGGAGGGGCTCTGCGAGGTGATTCAGAGCGCCAAAGTAGACAAACCCTTTGAGGTGGTGGAGCGGGGCCATCTGACGGTGGGAGTGACGACCGTTCTGGCGCCGACGCTGCTGGATCGGCTGGAGGAGGAGCAACGCCAGGGCATCGAGATCGCCTCTCCGCGGTCGGTGCTCGATCGCCTGGTGCCCCAGATGCGCGAGGATGTGGACCTGGTGGTCGTCCAATACGTGGTGCCCTCGGGGCAGGCCACGGAGTTGGCCTATGACCTGGCGAGTCGGATCGATGGCATTGACCTGATGGTGACCAGTCACCTGGTGCAGCAGCCCGACGATGGAGAGAGCGTGGACTGGGATCGGCCGGTGACCGGTGGGCGAAGCGCCGTGATCGAGGCCGTGGGTACGGGAACACCGATCGTGAGCTCCAATAGTGGTCCCCAGGGCGTGGTTCATGTGGAGCTCGATCTGCACGGCGAGCGCATCGGTGACGATACGGAGTGGACGATCCGTTCGCTGGAGCCCCGTCGAGCGAGTACGGAGCGGCTCAACGGCGACCAAGAGACGCGCCGGATGCTGGAGGAGGCCGTGGAGCGCTACTGCGACGACTGGGGCGATCCGGTGGGGGCGAAAGCCGAGTTGAGCGAGCCCCTGAGCGCGGCCAACTTTCGGCGCTTAATTCTCGATGTGCTTCGCTTTGAGACCCGCTCGGAGGTGGCGATCATCAATCGCGGAGCGTTCCGAAACGAAGGGAAATTTCCCCTGGAAGGAGCATTGACGCGCGCCGACATCTATTCGGCGCTTCCCTATGATAACCGCGTCGTGGTCGCCGAGGTGGAGGGCAGTGTTTTGCGCCGGATGGCCTCGCAGATCGGCCTGGACGCCGTCGCTCAGGGCATAGAATCCTCGGGTGGAGTATTGCGCGTCAACGGACGGCCTCTGGACGATAATCGGCGCTATCGAGTGGTGGTCAATGACTTTGTGGCCGCCGGTGGCGATGGCCTCTTTCGAAGCGGCGAGTTGCAACGCGCCAGAGCCTATCACCCGGGCTGGTCCAACGAGCCTCCCACGGTCAGCGAGATGACGATTCGCTACTTCGAGGAGGAAAAGCATATTCGGCGACCTGGCGTCGAGGGGATCGACGTGGAGGCCAATTTCGAGAATTTGCATCACAAATTTTTGTGGCGGCTCAACTCATCGCTCAACGCCTCCTACAATCAGGTGATGGTCCGAAACCCGGAGGTCGATGGAGGCGGGGCCTATGACCAGAGCCAATTGGGAGTGCAGTCCACGGATCAGCTCAACCTGGAGGGGCGCTTTTTGGTGGAGGCCGACAGCCGAAACCACGGTTGGCTCAATGATCTCAACCTCCAATTTGCGACCGCTCGTATCACGGACAACGAGGAGGCCAGTTTTGAGCGCACGAAAGACCAGATTCGCTTTCGGAGCCGCTATCGCTACCAGCGCCTGAGAGCCTCCAGGGCCGGCCTGTGGTACGTGCCCGATCCGGTGCTGGAGGGGCAGGTGGAGTCCGAGTTTCGACGGGCGCCGACGCGGGATTGGCATCGCCTGGATCTGCGGCTTATCGGCGCGGCGTCCTTTCAGTTGCGCGATGCCCTCGATTTTAGGGTGGGGGCCAACGTTCGAAACGATATCAATGAGCCCGGAGGAGAGCCCACCATGGGGGTCAACCTCAGTTATACGCTGGGGCAAGTGACGCCGGTGCGGCTCTTCGATCGACCGGTGCGCATCGAGAGCGAGGTGGAGTATTTCTACAACGATATCGGCCGCCAGAACATCCAGGAGGCCCGGAGCGCCAATCGGCTCTATTTTGCGGTGTCGGAACAGCTCTTCTTTACGACGACGTTCAACGCCTTTTTGTACCGCGACGATTCGGTGGGAGAGTGGGGCAGCAATACGGAGCTGACCGTGGGGATCAACTACCAGTGGAATACGGCGCGGCAAAATTTCAGATGAGGACGACCAATGGCCGAATTTAAGACCTCAAAGCCTCCCGAAAAGGGAGAGGCGTCGCGAGACGAACCCGGCGGGATCTTTGCCCGGTTCTTAAACGTCGTGGAGTGGCTGGGGAACCTGCTGCCCCATCCGGTGACCCTGTTTGCGCTCTTCGCCATGGGGGTGGTGGTGGTCAGCGGCATCGCGGGGTGGGCGGAACTCAGCGTCGTCGATCCACGGCCCGAGGGAGCGCCGGGGCGTAGCGATGATGGGATGATCGAGGTGGTCAGCCTGATGAATGGCGATGGCCTGCGGATGATCATCGAGAACCTGGTGACCAACTTTGTGGAGTTCGTCCCCCTGGGCACAGTACTGGTGGCCTTGTTGGGGGTGGGCGTGGCCGACAAGTCAGGGCTGCTGAGCGCCGGAATTCGGGGCGTGGTGCTCAAGGCGCCGGATCGGTGGCTGACCATGGCGATCGTCTTCGCCGGGATCATGTCCAATACGGCAGCCGAGGCCGGTTATGTGGTGCTGGTGCCCCTGGCGGCGGTGATCTTTATGGCCGTTGGTCGCCACCCTCTGGTGGGGATGGCGGCGGCCTTTGCCGGCGTCAGCGCCGGGTATAGCGCCAATTTGTTGATCGGAACCGTGGACCCGCTATTGGCGGGGTTGACCGAGGAGGCGGCGCGCCTGATCGACGATGAGTATCGGGTCCACCCGGCGGTCAATTGGTATTTTATGATCGGAAGCACCTTCTTGATCACCCTGGTGGGGACGCTGGTGACCACCTATCTGGTGGAGCCGCGGATGGGTGAGTACGACCCCTCCAGGGCTCGCGAGGGAGCGGCCGATGATCGGGCGATGGAGCCGCTGAAGGCCCGGGAAGTGCGGGGCTTAAAATGGGCGGCCATCAGCGTCGCCTTTATCTCGGCACTGCTGGTGCTGGCGGTGGTCCCGGAGTGGGGCGTGCTGCGCAACCCGGAGACCGGCGATGTGTTGGACTCGCCCTTTCTCAACGGGATGGTGGCCCTGATCTTTGTCTTCTTCTTCATCCCCGGGGTGGTCTACGGGATCGTGACCGGCAGCGTGGAGAGCGACGAGGACGTCATCGAGGGGATGAGTGAGGCGATGAGTTCGCTGGGGCTCTATATCGTGCTTGTCTTTTTTGCCGCCCAATTTGTCTCCTTTTTCGGGTGGACGAACCTGGGGAGCATCATCGCCGTCAGCGGCGCCGACTTCTTGACGAATGTGGGTTTTACGGGGCCGCTGCTCTTCTTGTTTTTCATCATCCTCTGCGGATTCGTAAACCTGATGCTCGGCAGCGCTTCTGCGCAGTGGGCGATGACGGCGCCGATCTTTGTGCCCATGCTGATGCTCGTGGGGTATTCGCCAGAGGTGATTCAGGCCGCCTATCGCATCGGCGATTCGACGACCAATATCATCACCCCCATGATGAGCTATTTCGGGCTGATTTTGGCGTTCGCCGATCGCTATCGAAAGGGGATCGGAATCGGCACGGTGATCAGCTTGATGCTGCCCTATAGCATCTTCTTCTTTTTGACCTGGGTTGCCTTCTTCTTTCTCTGGGTCTTCGGGCTGGGGCTGCCCGTGGGGCCGG
>CAYQBU010000003.1:0-56518 GCA_964415785.1 uncultured Bradymonadales bacterium | reverse complement strand
TTCGTCGTCGAGCGCCCCTTCGTCATCGAGCGCCTCTTCGTCGTCGGCGCTCTCTTCCTGGACCACCAGATCGTCGGGATCGTCGAAATCGCCCTGGGCGTCGACGTCGTCCTCGGCGAAGGCGGGACTGCTGATCAACAGGCCGGCGGCGAGGGCCACCACCATCGATGACAGATTATTTCCTCGGTACTGCATACTACTCCTGGGAGGCAAAACGGGCTAATTATAGTACTCGAATCCAGCCTTCATGTACTTATTGAAGGCCGGTTTGGCAATGGTCCCATGGTCGGACGGGCCCGTTGAAGAGCCCCGTGCTCACGGGCAAAAGGGATCGCCGGTACCGAGGTGCTCCAGGTCGATTGCGTTGTCTTCGATGGCGGTATCACTGGAGATGTCGAGGCAGCCATGTTCCTGGCTATTATCAAAGATGCCGTAGTGGTTGTCGGTGATGATGCTGGCGTCGACAAAGCGAAAGAAGCGGGGGTTGATGATGTCGATGTTGCCCTGGAGGCGGGCGGCGACATAAAGGCCGGCGTAGTCGTCCTGATCATGGCCGAGGACCTCCGTATTTCGGAGCTCGATGCTTCCGGCAGAGTACACGCCGTGATGGCTATTATGAGCGATCGAGGAGTCCTCGATGGAGAGGCCGTGGTCGTCGCTGAGCCCCGCCTCGGTCTGAGCATAGTCGATCGCCGGGGAGGTGGAGTTGATTCGCAGGGTCGTATTGTGCTCGATGGTGGAGTTGATGATCTCCATGCGGTGGGTTCGGGCGTAGACGGCGCCGGTCTCCCACCCCTGGTTGTCGCCGATATAGGAGTCGATGATGCGAAGGGAGTTGTCGTCGTCGGAGGAGTCGGCGCCGCCGGTGAAGATCAGGGGGCTCTGGAGGGAGGGGCCGTCGTCGGAATCGAGGGCCCAGCCGTTGCCCTCGAGGTGCACGTTGTCGAGGAGGCCGTGTTGGACGTCGGCGTCGTTAAAGAGCAGGGCCTGGCGAGGGCTGTCGTTGATCGCCAGGTCGCGCAGGACATACTCCATGGAGGAGGTGCCGTCGGCGTTGGTAAAGGCCAGGGCCCCATCCCAGGTGGCGTCGTCGAAGCTGTCGGCTCGCTGAAGGATGGTGCTGTTTGGGCCGGTGCCCAACACGGTGACGGGGTGATCGAAGGTGATGACCTCGTCGAGGACAATGGGATCGGCGTCGGGAACGAAGACGTCGGGGTCAAAGCGGATGGTCTCGGGGGCCTGGTCGGCGACCCATCGAAGACTGCCAGGTAGGGGATCGTCGACGTCGTCGTCGCCGTTGACCACGCCGGCATGGACGGTGATCTCAAAGTCCAGATCGCCGAAGACATCGCTCAAGGTCAGCTCCAGGGTCTCGGTGCCCACGGCGTCGTCGGCCATCTCGATCTCCAGGTACTCCTCGGCGGGGAAGAAGGAGTGGACGTAGTCGATGGACTCCACCATGGAGTCGTCGAGATCGACGTCCAGTTCCAGGGCGTCGTCGGTCATGGTGTTCAGATCGATCTGATAGCTTTGACCGCCAACGGTATAGAGCTCGTCATCGAAGGAATCGTTGAAGCTGGGCTCCTCGCCCACGAATATCTCCAATTCGATGCCGTCGACATGCCAGGAGCCGTCGTCCAGTTCGTGCTCCACGGCAAAGAAGCAATATTGCCAGCAATTGATATCCCAGGCGGTCACCGTATGGGATCCGCTCATCTCCATGTCGTCCAGGGGCTCGAATAAAAAGGGAAGATCCCACCAGTCGGGGGTGGGGCCGGTGACCTCCCACTCAAAGGTCAGCTCGTCTTCGGGGGCGACGATGACGCTATCGGTGCCGTTGACCGTGGCCCACTGCAAGACGGGCAGGTCCTCCTGGATGGGGATGGTCAGATTCCAATCGATGGAGCCGGCGTCGTTGGAGATGGTCAGGGTGTAGTCGAGCTCGTCGAGGTCGTCGAGTTGGGCACTGGTGGCGGTGATGGACTGGCTTCCCGCCAGGTCGACGGAGCCGATATCGGGGGTGATCTCCAGCGAGAGGCTGTCGTCGCCCTCGACGTCCCAGTTGAGTTCTGTGGTGGGCTGGTCCTCGCTGACGGAGGCCGGCGAGGCGCTAAAGACCCCGTCGACCCGCTCGTGGGTCAGGGTGACCTCGGAGGTGGTGTCGCTGTCGACGGCGATGGAGGCGAGGCCAGTGGTGAAGTAGAGCTCGCCTCCGGCGGCGTCGTGGAACCCCGGGGAGCTGAGGGTATAGGTGCCCGGGGCCAGCCAGAGGCCGCCGCTTTCGTCGGCCGTGGCGACCGTGGCGCCCGAGGCATCCACGATCTGGACCGTGGGGACCTCGGGGGCGAGGCCGGAGTTCATCTCTAGGTGTAGCCAACCCTCGACACGCTCGTAGTCCAGGGTGTGGCTTGTTTGCTCGCCGGCGGTGATCGTCAGATCAAAGGTGTGGGGGGTGACGGCAAAGGTCGAGCCGTCGCTGTGATCGAGCTCGTCGGTGGCGCTGACGGCGTAGGTGCCAGGGCTTAAGTGGGTCCACTGGGCGCTGGCGTCGCTGAGGGTCTCCTCAAAGCCGTCGGGGCCGGTGATGGTGGCCAGATCGCTATAGCTGAGGTCGTCGAGGTTGGCGGCGCCCAGGTTCAGGGCACCGGTGGTGGCGGCGTAGCTAAGGGTGAGGTTTTCGCTTTGACCGGGGTCGAGATCGATGGTGATCGGGTCGGCGGCGTAGTCGTAGAGTTGGCCCGTAGCGCTGCCGGGGGTGATGGTATAGGTGCCCGGGTAGAGGTCGCTTAGAGAAGCGGGAAAGGAGCCATCGAGGGTCCAGCTGTCGCCCTGAGGACCGTCGACGACGGCCGTGGCGGAGGCCTGGGAGTCCAGGCCCAGAACCTGGAGGTTGAGGGAGGCCGGTTGGATCCCCAGAACCCGGACGTCGAGGGAGGTCTCTTCGGTCTCGCCGTCGACGCCGTGGCCGATGATGGTGACCGTGTAGTCGATGGGCTCGAGGGTGTCGTTGGCCGGAAAATCCAGGGTCGCCGATTCGGCATCGCCGTCGAGCTCCAGGGGATCGCCGATGGAGGGGGAGACCTCGATGGTCTGGGCGTTGACGTGGTCGGCCTGCCAGTCGATGTCGATCTCGCCACCCTGGGCGCCCAGTTGGGTGGACGACGGGTTGGGATTGCCCACCGAGGGAGAGGAGACAAAGAGGCTTCCCCCGATGGAACTGGCGCCGGACAGGCTCAGCTCCACCTCGTCGGAGGGAAGCGATGCCGTCACGTCCAGGCCCTGGTAATGCGAGGGGGGCTCGAGATGGAGCTGGTAGGTGCCGGCTTCGTGAAAGCGCAGGTCCTGGGAGGTCTGGTCTTCGCTGAATTCGACCTCCCAGCTCTGGTCGCCACGCTCGATGGTCAAGACGGCGTTGTCGTCGGCCAGATACTCCGTGCCCTGGGAGAGGTGGGCGGTCAGCTCGGCGACGGGGAGGTCTTCGTAGCGCAGGCGAAAGCGCGGGTTGATGGAGGGATCGGTCACCCAGGCGTCGGCGCTTCCGGCATGGAAATCAAAGGACAGCCCCTCGTCGGGGTCGCCGATGGCCAGGGGATCGGAGTGGGTGAAGTCATCGAAGTCGTAGATCACGGGCCGATAGTAGGTGTCGTCCTGGAAGAGACCGTCGACCTCCAGGCGGTACTGGCCGGGGGGGACGCAATCGAGGGAGGTGTCGCCTTCGAGGGTTTCTTGCCAGGAGTGGGGTTGATAGTCGGGATGATCGAGGCGCTCCATGGAGGCGACGGCGGGACCCGCCCCCTCGGGGGCCTCGGAGGTCCAGGCCATGGTGGCGCCCGTTCCGTCGGCCCGCACATGCTGGGTGGCCAGGCGCCGCTCCTCGGACTCCAACCGGAGCAAGCGGTGATCGTTGCCGGCCATGGAGCGCCCGATCGCAAAGCCGTCGGCCCGCCAGGTCGACTCGCGCCCCTCATCGCCGTAGGGAATGGAGCCCACAAACTCGAGATCGGACTCTCCGTAGAGCATCCCGTCAGCAAAGAATGTCTCGGGCTCTCGTCGGTAGGTGTCGAAGAGCTTGACCTGGACCTCATCGAAGGCCGTGCAGGGCAGGACCCGGGGATAGGGCAATATCTCGGACTCCCCATAGTAGGCGTAGCCGCGCTCTCCGAAGGGGGCGCTGTGGATGAGGGTTCGGGTCTCGCCGACGCGCACCTCGTCGCTCCAGGACACGAAGGGGAGGCCCGGCAGTTGGAGGCGAAAGCCGATGAACCCGGCGGAGCCGGAGTAGAGATTCCACCAGGCCGGGCTGCGACCGACCTCGACGTCGAGCTCCACGAAGCCACTGGCGCCGATGGAGGGGCCCGCCGTATCGTAGAGCAGGGTGTCAATATTGGGGCCAGCGCCGCCGCGAAGGCGGTAATTGTCGACGCGGTTGCTGACCTCGGGCTCGGCGCTGGCGTTGTGGCGGATGATGGGGTGAATGTCGTCGCCCCTGTAGCTGACGCCGGCCTGGATATTGCTCTTTATCTCGAGATCGAGGGAGAGCTCCCCATCGATGGAAGCGCCGACCTCGAGCATGGGGCGGATATAGATATTGATGGTCACCGGGACGGGGCCCACCGTGAAGGTAATCGGGGGCAGGGGCAGCTTCATCATGGGCACGGACATGCGGTGGTTGACGTCCAGCGAGCCCTCCAACTCAAGGCCGAGCTGGCCGACCTGGCTGACCGTGGAGGTGAACTCGAAGAAGTCCAGGGTGCTGCCGATGATGCGGTGATCGACGGCGAAGTCGAGGTCGAGGCAATAGCTGCCGTTGACGGTGGCCGAGCCCTCGTCGTTGTCGATGACCGAGATGCCGTCGACGCCGAAACAAAGGCCATCGTCGGTGAGGTCGACCCCAAAACCGAAGAGGGCGTTGGGTCCCAGAAGGGCCATGGCCTCGTCGTTGATCGGAAAGTCGCGGGCGTCGTAGAAGCCGTCGATGGCGTCTTCGATCTCCACCAGCGAGGGGTCGAGTTGACCGGACGTGGCCACCGAGCCCTCGAGGACCAGATCCGTCAGGGGGGCGCGGCGGGTGATAAGGACCAGCTCGTGGCCGTCCTGTTGCAGCGATTGGACCTCGCCCAGGTAGCCGTAGGGCAGATGCTCGTTGGGTTCAAAGCTGAGGAGATCGCCCTCCTGGAACTCGCGCTCCAAAAGGGAGGCGTTAAAGCGAAGCTCTCGGGTGTCCTGGTAGGGATCGTAGTCGTCGCTTTCGGGATCGCCGACGACGAGCTCCTGAGTGCCGATGAGGGCCTCGTATTCGGGGTCATCGCTAAAGATGCCCACGGCGCGATCGGAGATCTCGAGCTCCATGACCTCATAGGTGACCCCCAGGGCCTTGCCCTGGTCGAGCTCAAAGTCGAATTCCTGAAAGGAATCCTCGACCACCCAGCTTCGCTCTTCGCCGGGGATGGTGCGGGCCTCCAGGGTATAGGCACCGTCGTCCAGGTCGCCGACGACCAGCTCGCCGTCGGTGACTTGAAAGCGCTCGTGATAGGCCGCTCCACCAACGACGACCAGCTCTGCTCGATGGTCCTCGGGCACGCCCTCGACTTCGATGGTCAAGACACCGGGTTCGACGATCTGCTCATCGGAGGAGGAGCATCCGGCCCAAGAGAGGGCGAGGAGAACAATGATAGATACAGAACGGCCAAGGGAGAGGGAGTCCCGAAACATGGTTGTGATTCTCCGATAAGGTAGCGCTCGTACACCGCGGGTCACCGCGCTGAGCGCCACGGAGGTCGCCAGCAGATGTAACCAAATTTAAGATTCGGGAGCAGACTAACGATCCCCGAAGATTGGTCAATGGAAAAATCTAGTGCTGCCCGAAGGAGAATCTCGGGCAGGGAGGTCATCTATTCTTGGAGCCGACGCAGCAGGGCTTCTGCATTCTGGCGAAGGGTCTGGTCGAGCTCGTCGGCGTCGTCGGAGTCGAGGAGTTCTTCGAGTTGTTCTCGAGCCTCGGTGGTCTGGCCTTCGTTGACCAGTTGTCGAATCTTGTCGAGGCGCCCTTCGGCGTCTCCCGTCTCATCGGGGTCTTCGGCCTCGGAACGTGCACCGAGGTCGGCGCTGCGGCCGAGGTGTGGGGCGCCATCATCGTCGGCCATGGGTGAGCCGCCGATTTCGAAGGCCTGGACGTCGTCGGAGGCGGGGGCTTCCTCGGCAGTGGGTTCTTGAGAGGGTGGGGAGGCCTGTGGCCTGGGATGGGGACGCGTTGAGCGTGAAGGTGGTGCTTCGTCGGAATCTGTGGCGCCGCGGTCCTCGGTTTCGGTCGTCCGATCCTGGAGTTGAGCGATGATCTGCGCCTGGGCTTCTTCGGCCTGTTCTTCGGCCTGCTCTTGAGCGCTGGCGATGGCCTCTTCGGAGGCCTCCAGAAGCTCTTCACCGGGACTCTCCTCCTCTTCCTGAGCCTGGGCTTGGTCCTGGGCCTGGGCGGTCGCCGCCGGGGGCGGGGCCTCGTCGTGCATCGGTTCTGCCACTTCGGTGGGTGGAGGTTCTAGCATGTCGGTCTGGGGGGCTGCGCCCAGTTGGACGACCAGATAATAGGCGGCCCCGGCGGCCAGGAGGGCCACCGCCGCCGCGGCCATCCCCATCCATGGAAGGGAGGAGGCATGGTCATCGCCATGGGCGCCCTTAGTGGCCGCCGCTTGTTGAGAAGCCCGGTCGAGGATCGAGGCATGGACCTCGTCGGGCATCTCTGGAGTCCTGGTCATATGCTCCTGGACGGCCTCGCGGTCGGCGACCAAACGCTCCCACTCTTTGGCCAGGGCCTCGTCTTCGTCGATCGCTCGACGCAGGGCCTCGGCCTCGTCGGGCGAGCATTCGCCGTAGAGCAGGTCCAGCAATTGGTCTGTGCGGTCGGCAGTCATGGGAAGTCGTGGCTCGTTTAAAAAAGCGGTGTCGGCGAAAGCCTTTGGGCTGGCCTCATCGGTGTTAACGCAAAACGAAGGCAATCGATCTAATTATTCTTCCGTCCTCTGGCTTCAGGGGACCATCTGGGCCGCCTCGTCGTCGTCGAGGTGGTGATCGCTAAACTCCTCGAGTTCTCCGCGAAGTTTGCCCAGGGCGTAGCGAAGGCGGCTCTTTACGGTGGGCACCTTAGTGTCCACCACTTCTGCGATCTCCCGAAACTTGAGCCCCGATATCTCTCGGAGGATAAAGACCTCGCGCTGTTTGTCGGGAAGGGTCTCCAAAGCCTGTTGGAGGCGGTCGCGAAAGGCTCTTCGGTCGAGCTCTACGCCGGGAGCGACGGCCTTTTCATCGGCCAGCAAATCCTGGTGCTCTCGCGCTTCGTCGCCATCGTCGACGTGGTTTTGCAGCGAGTAGACGTCGACCCGGGAGTGGCGTCGGGCCCGATCGATGCAGCGATGGCGAGCGATGGTATAGAGCCAGGTGGTGAATTTGGCCGACGGCTCGTAGCTGTTGGCGGCGTTGATGACGCGCTCAAAGACGTCTTGAACGAGCTCGTCGGCGACGGCCTGCTGGCCACAACTTCGCAGGATAAAGCGATAGACCGGCTGTTGATGACGCTCAAAGAGCAGGGCAAACGCTCGCTCGTCGCCATCGCCGAAGCGAAGCATGAGCTCGCTATCGGATAGCTCCTCAAGGGGCGGGGACTCTTCCCGAAAAGAACCCAGCAGGTTTTTGACGATCCCGAAGAGCATCGTGTGACCATCGAGCATGGAGACAGCAGGCGATCACTTTGATTTTGAAGGAGGGATCGAAAAATGGCCAGTAGCAAGCCCCCGGAGAAAAAACAGAAAACGATTTAGATCGTTTTCGATAGATCTGCGTTGGTAGCGAATGAAGCCGGGAAGTGCATTCCCGATGACCATCGACTATCGACCAGGAGACAACGCCATGAATCGCCTCACCGCTCTGACAACTCTCGCCGTGATCACCATCGCCTGGATCGGCATTAGCTTTTGGACGTCCGTCGAGGACACGCCCGTTGCCCCGCCGATTCAGACAGGTCACGAAAGCGGCCTGACGGCCACGCCCAACGCCACGCCCAACGCCACGCCGGTTCCCTGTGAAGAGCCTCCCTGTCATACGCCGGTGACGCTCGAGGAGCCAACCGATGAGCGGGCGGAGGCCGACGACGAAGAGGTGTTGATCCCAGAGGTGCCGGGGCCGTCGGTCGTGGAGGCGGGGTCGCTTCGCATTACGACCACCCTATCTCAGGGGCTCGTCGATCCCATGGGCACCGACGAGCTATATGCCGAGATCGAGGTGGAGGCCATCGGCGGAGCGCCGGCGGAGCGCCCGTCGCTCAACGTCGCCCTGGTCGTCGATCGGTCGGGGTCGATGAGGACGGAACCCATGCGCTATGCCCGCAAGGCGGCGCATACCTTCGTGGAGGGGCTCGACGCCGGCGATCGGGCGGCCCTGGTGGCCTTTGACCACCGCTCGGTGGTGGAGATGCCCTCGACGGGCCTCGACGTCGATGGCCAACACCGGATGCACGCCGCCATCGATGGGCTGCGATCCAGTGGGCGGACCAATATCTCCGGAGGGCTCGACGATGGGTTCGAGCAGGTCATGAGCGAAGAAGATGGAGATGGGCTCCGTCGCGTCGTCCTCATGACCGACGGGATTCCCAATGAGGGGATCACCGATCGGGCCGGGTTGGCGTCTCGAAGTGCCGAGATCTACCAGGAGGGCGCGGTGGTGACGACGCTGGGGTTTGGAACGCAATACGATGCCTCCATGATGTCCGCCATGGCCGGTGAGGGCGGCGGAAACTTCCGTCATATCTCGAGCTCCGAGGACCTGGAGGTGGCCTTTGCCGAGGAGTTAGAGGATATCCAGTCGACGGTGGCGTCCAATATCTCCATCGATCTCTTTGAGTCCCAGGGCGTGCAATTTGAGGAGATCTACGGCTATCAGAGCCGCTCCCTACGGCGCGGCGAGCGGATCGGCATCGGCGATCTCGCCGAGGGAGAGACGCGGAGCATCATGGTCAAACTCGACGTCCAGGAATTGCTGGCCGAGCCGGGAGAGGTCCTCGATCTACTCCGCGTTCGACCCCATTTTGTGGATCGCACCACCGACACGGAAGTAGATATCACCGTGGCCGCCCAGATGGGGATCACCACCAACCGCGACGCCATCGAGGAGTCGGTCGAGGCCTACGTCATGGATCGGGTCGAGGAGTTGCAGATGGTGGCTTCTGTACGGCGCGCGGCGCGCCTTCACTCCCAGGGACAGACCGAGGAGGCCAAACGGGCCATGCAAGATGAGCAGGAGCGCATCGAGCGGGTCACGGAGTCCGGAGCGGACAGTCGCCGCGAGGCCTCGTTGGGACGGATGAGGCGAATCGCCGACGATGCTCAGGAGTCCTTTCAGGCGCCACCGGCGGAGGCCGAGGATCGCTCTCGGAGCATGGAGATGCAGCTCTTCGATGCCGATCAAGGCCGATGAGGGACGTCAGAGGCTACTAGATGGCCCCAAAGAGATCTTCTGAACGATGTTGCCCGCTCTGAGATGGAATCTTGGAGCGGGTTTCATCGACGGTGACCCGTGGGGTGGGAAGGTCCAGTTGGCGGGCGCCGGCGATGGCGTCGTATTGGAGCACAGCAGTGGCGCTGGTGGGCAGGGCGTCGGTCCATTGGCGAAGCGCCGTCTCAAAGCGCTGGCGGGTTGGGCTGGGCATCGATGGTGGCGCGGGCGCGGTGGCTTCGGCGGACTCAGCGGTCAGCGAGCGCCACAGAGCGCCCCATCGGGGATCTTCTCGGTCCGGCGGAGCTTGCTGCAGGAGGTCGACGCCCACAGGGAGGTCGTAGAGCTCCTCGAAAACGGCGTCGAAGGCGTCGCGCTCGATGATTCCACCGTGGTGAGGAGCAATGCGTTGAAGGGGAGCGGGCAGGTCGGAAATGGCGTCGATCGCCTGGCGCATCACCTCCCGGGTGGGCATGTGGATCTGATGAAAAGCCCGCAGCCCCAGGCGATCGTCGTCTTGGAAGGCGAGGTGGTGCTCTTCGACTCGGTGGGGATTGCTCAGCGACGAGAAGAGATCGCCCGAAAAGAGCACACCTCGCTGGGGCTCGAAGAGCATCGTCGCTCCTCGGTGATGGCCAAAGGGAGCAAAGAGAGGATGGACCGTGTCGCCAGAGGGAAGGACTAGCCCCGATGGATAATCCTCCAGGGAGACGAAGTGCTCCTCGGAAAGATCGTAGTAGTTATGGATCAACTCCCCCGTATCGTCGCTGCATAGGACGGGCCGATCGCCTAAAGGACCCTTGATGAGGTCGGCCACGGAGGCGCTCATGTCCGGGTCCTGGTGATTGAGCAAAATGGCGTCGACGGCGTCGAGATCGCCCAGGAGCTCTTCCAGTTTTTGAAGCACCACCTGGAAGTCGCACGACGAGGCGGGATCGACCAGAAGGTGGAAGGGCTCATCGCCCGGGAAGCGACACAGGTAGGAATTGCAGTACAGCAGTTGGCCCGGGGGCCGATCGCCGACCCAGTAGATGTGATCGGCGATGGCGATGGGGTCGGTCTGAAAGTGGGAGGGGGTCATGACGCTTTTGGGTCTTGAGGTCATCGGGCCAATGGTGGGGCGAAGCCTAATCCTCCACGAGCCTAGACACCAACGGCGACTGGGAAAGTTTTGCCCCGTAAAACCCTGCCCCCACTGCGATCAGAAGCCGCGGGGATGGGGGGGCATGGTCGAGGCCGGGCGCACCGTCGTCGCCTGGGGGCCATCCTCGCCCTGGGTCATCTCGTAATGCACGGAGTCGCCGGTGTTCAGATCCTCAAAGGCGACGTCGACGACGGAGTTTTCATGAAAATAGATATGCTGGCCATCCATGGTCTGCAAGAAGCCGTAGCCCAGGTCGGCAAACAGGCGGTCAACCCGGGCGATGGGCGCCCCCTGGGAGTGACGTCGCCGCGATTTGCGGCGGCCTGTGCGACTTTTGAGTTGACGCTCGGCGACGCCGAAGGCCTGGCGAATCGCGGCGTAGGGATCGAAGTTCGGTTGGTGGTGGCTGCGATCGTGGGAGGCGATGATGGGATCGCCGGGCAGGCTCAATTCGACGCGCACCCGATAGGAGATGGCGTCGGCCTCGCCGTTTTTGTGGGTCGTCTCCAGGGTGACTCGGCAGGCGATGAGGTGGCGGTGGAAACGGCGTAATCGCTCCGCTTGCTCACGGATCAGGGCGTCCATAGCAGCGCTGGCGTCGAGACCGCGATAGGTGACTTCCAGGGGTAGGCGCATCGTGGTGACTCCATGGTGGTGACGGTGAAGACGGCAAGCCGGTCAACATCATAAAGCTAAACACTTGGGGAGGAGTAAGAAATGGGGTTGGGAAGTCGTTGAGACGCGTTGCCACGAAGGTGCCAACTTGTAACAATGGAGGCGCAGTGACGAAGACAAATGGGCGGCCGCCCCAACTTGGCAGCAATAAGGAACGCCGATGAGCACGACAGTGGAACGCATCTCGGGGGCATTTGGCCTTCAGCTAGTGGGAGTGATGATCGGCGTTGGTGTCCTGCTGCTCGTCGGCGGCTGCTCGTTGATCGTCGATGGCGAAAGCTGCAGCGTCGATCAGGATTGCTCGGGCGCCGAGGTCTGCACCGGCGATGGGTTGTGCGCCGAAGCGTCGGCGTTGAGCTGCCAGCGGTTGACCGATTGTCCCCGGGGCTATCGCTGCGCCTTTGAGGCCGGTCGCTGCGAGGTCGACACCTTGAATTGCGAGGGCGATAGCGATTGTCCCACCGATTATATGTGCAACGATTTTCGCCTCTGTGAACTCGATGAGCGGGCCTGCGAGGAAAATGACGATTGCCCGGAGGGCTTTGCCTGCAGCGACGACCTGGAGATGTGCGTCGACACCAGCGCCCAGTGCCAGATGGACTCCGATTGCCAGGAACTATTGGGCGAGGAAGCGACCTGTGAAGATGGCGTCTGTCTGGGCGAGACCGATCTTCTGGGTGGGCCCTGCCAGCAAATTTACGGCGCCACGGAGGCCGACGACCCGATCATTTTGGGCTCCGTACTTCAACTCAGCGGCGTCGGCGGCGGCTTTGGTCAGCCGATGCTCGACGCCAAGCTGATCGCCCTGAGCGATTTCAATAATGCCGGTGGGGTCGATGGCCAGCCGCTGGCGATGGTGGCCTGCGATACGGAGGGCAGTGACGAGACGGCGGAAGCGGCGGCGCAGCATCTCATCGACGTGGGGGCGGAGGCGATCCTGGGGATGAATTCCAGCCAGGTGCTCGGCATTGGTCCCTCGGTGACGGTGCCCAGTGACGTGCTGTTGATGAGCCCGTCGGCCACGGCGGTGACCATCCCTCCCCAGGGCCATAATGGCATGATCTGGCGGACCGCCCCCAGCGATGAAGCGCAAGGCGAGGCCATGGTGCAGCTGGTCACCCATCTGGTGGAGCAGCGCCTGCCCCAGGAGACGGCCGTCGAGGAGCCGACGGTGGCCGTGCTCGTGCGCAGCCAGGACCAATGGGCAGAGGGGCTTCGCGACGCGCTGCTCAGCGGGCTGCCCTCGGAGTTGACGGGATCCGATAGCGATCGCTTCTCGGTGCAATCGTTTCCCAATGTGGGCGCTGGCGACGAGCCCGATTACGCCCCGGTGGCCGCCGATCTGGCGGCCCAGGACACGGAGGCCGACGTGGTGGTCGTGCTTGGCTCGGCCGATTCCTGGCAGGTGATGCGCTTTGTCGATGACGCTCTGGAGGGCGAGCCCCTCTTTGTGGGCGGCGACGCGATGAAAAACCTGGAGGAAGCCGCCCAGGCACCGGCCTCGCTCGAAAACCGCATCTATGGCACGGGGCCTCGCAATGTCGCCGAGACCGCCCATACGCCCTACACCATCTTTCGCCTTCGTTTCGAAGAAGAGATGAACGACAACGCCGACAATTATCAATTCGTGGCCAACGCCTTCGATGCCGTCTACACGGTGGTCTTTGGCGCCATCTACGGCGGGGCCACGGGCCCGGGGATTGCCGAGGGGCTGGCGATGCTCAGCGATGGGCCAGAGATTGAGCCTCGATCCGGGGATCGCCAGGAGGCCTTCGATCTCTTATCGTCGGGTCAGTCCATCAACTACAGTGGAGCCTCGGGACCGATCAATTTCGATGAGGACGGCAATCCCCAGCCGATGCCGATTGCATTGTGGTGTCTGGTCGATGGTCAGGTCCCCGAGATCGGTGAGCTCTACGATCCCGAAAGTGATACGTTTTCGCCCCTTCGATGCGACGAGTGAGACAGCCATGACCTCGAGAGGTTTAGGAGCATTATTCATCCTGGCGCTGGTCGCTGGCTGGGGGTGCAATTTTTTGCTGACCCTGGAGGAGTGCGACGGCGATAGCGACTGTCCCTCCGATGCGCGCTGTACCAGCGATGGGCTCTGCGAGGTGGATTCCACGGGCGAGGGCGAGTGCAGCGATGAAGAGGACTGCGCCCCGGGTGAGGATTGCGTCGAGCAGGTTTGTGTCTCCACCGAGGAGCCCGAGGTCTGCGAGGACAACGACGAGTGCCCCGGCGATCAGGAATGCAACGACCTCGGCGTCTGCCAGGAGGCGAGCAGTCTTTTGGCGCCGCCCTGTGAGCAGGCCGCCGGCGATGTCGATGACGACGATGCCTTTGTCATCGGTGTATTATTGCCCCTGTCGGGGCCGGAGGCGGGGTTTGGACAGCCCCTCTTCAACGCCATCAATATCGCCCGAAGCGACTTCAATAGCATCGGTGGCGTCGATGGCCGCGATATCACGCTGCTGGCCTGCGATACGGAGGGCCAAGATGGATTGGCCATGGAGGGCGCACAACACCTGGTGGACGTGGGCGTTCAGGCGATCGTGGGGCCCGATTACTCGAGCCAGACCATCGATATCGCCAATAATCTGACCATCGACGCCGAGGTGGTGCTGGTCAGCCCGTCGGCCACGGCTGCTGCTGTGCCCGCCGATCCCTTCGTGTGGCGCACCGTGGCCCCCGACACCGTTCAGGGCGAGGCTCTGGGGAAATTGATCAATTATATCATCGATGAGCGCCCCCACTACGAGGGCCTGGAGGACGGGCAGTTCCCCGACATGTCGTCAATGGCCCTGCTTCGTCGCTCCGACGACCCCTATGCGCAGGGGCTTCGCGAGGCCGTGACCGATCAATTGCCCTCCGATCTCACCGGGGATTCCGACCGGTTTACGGTTCGGGCCTACGCCAACGAGGCCGCCGGCGAGACCCCGGACTACCCGGAGGTGGCTGCCGACCTGGTGGCGACCACCGACGACGACGGCTTTGGGCCCGACGTCATCGGCATCATCGGGGCCTCCGAAGCGTGGCAGATCGCCGACTTTTTGGCCGATGAATTCGACAATAATCCGCTCTTTGTCTTCGCCGACGCCGCTCGCAATAGCGAGCGCGCCGGCGACGCTTCGGACTCACTCAAGGGCCGTGTCTGGGGCACGGCGCCTCAGAATGTCGGCGATCGCGACTACACCCCCTACAATAGCTTTCGCTTTCGCTATATGGAGGCCTTTCCCGGCGACGACCCCAATGACCGCCAATTTGTGGCCAATGCCTACGATGCCCTCTATATCCTGGCGCTGGCGGCGGCGGCCGAGGGCTTCGATGGTCCCTCCATTGCCACGGGACTGGGTCGGTTGAGCGATCCCGACGGGCCGCTCTACGCCCCCAATCCCGGTGAGGCCCAATCGGCGATGAATGACCTCCAGGGCGGCCAGAATATCAACTTCCGGGGGGCCTCGGGGGAGCTGAACTTCGATGCCACCGGTTCTCCCCAGGCCAGCCCCACCGTGTTGTGGTGCTTTGACGACCAGGGGCTCCCGGAGCGGGGGATCCTGGTCGACCAGAACCTCAATTTCACTCCCCAGGTCTGCGACCTGAATCCCTGAGGATTTATGCCCGACCTCATTTCCCGAGACAATCGACTGGTGGTTTCCGGCTTTGGCCCCTTTGGCGAATACAGCCATAACCCCTCCTGGGACGTGGCCAAGGCCTTTGCAAACACCCTGGGTGAAGAGGCCCACCACCTGTCGGTGACCTATACCGCAGCGGCTCAGTTTGCGTCCGCTCACCTTCGAAGCAAACCCCATCGAAAGACCTGCTTTTTACACTTTGGGCTCCGCGCCAACGGGCGCCATATCGATCTGGAGCGCCAGGCGATCAACGAGCGCGACGGCCGACCGGACACCGTGGAGGCTCGCCACAGCGCATCGCTGCCCACCGCACAAACACTGCTCGATGCGGCACCCAGGGTGCGTACAAGTGGCCTTTTTTTGGGGGATCTCGCCGATCGCTACAATGGCCGTCGGTCTCCAGAAATGCCGGAGGCGACGACCAGCGACGATTGCGGTCGCTACGTCTGTAACGCCATCTATTACCACTCCCTACACGCCTGCGAGCGCAACGGGTCGGCCGGCAGCGAAGCTCTGTTTGTGCACGTGCCGGCGATGACCACCGTCGCCGCTCGACGCCTGGGTCGCTGTCTGGCCGGTGCCTGGGTGGGCTAGTGCTGCCCGCCGGAAATACGTAGATAATCTCGGCCTCAATCAGTCACCTTCACGGTCTCTGAGGACTCGTGTTCAGGCGCGACCGCGGGGGGCGACCCCGGTGGCGACCTCTCGGATCAGCTGGCGCAGCCAGCGGTGGGTCTCCTCGTGGTGGCTCCGAGGGTGCCACACCATGGAGACCGTGCCGCGTTCCAACTCCAGAGGGGTATCGTAGATGCGAATGGGTAGGCTTCGCTCGAAGCTCTCAGCGACGCTTCTGGCGGTCGTCAGCAGCATGTCGGTGGTGGCCACCAGGTGGGGAGCGACCATAAAGTGGGGCACCACGGCGGCCACCCGGCGCTGGCGCTCGATCTGGCGAAGGGTGGTGTCCACCACGCCTGTGTCGTCGCCCAGCGGAGAGACCAGGATGTGGGGAAGGTCGCAAAAGGTGTCCAGATCGAGGCTATCGCCGACGCTTGGATGATCCTCGCGCACCAGGCTGACCAGATCGAGTTGGAAGAGATCGCGCCGGTATAGCGACATGGGCACCTGTTCGGGAAGTCCCAGAACCAGCGCCAGATCGATGGTGCCGCCGGCCAGGCGGCGAGTGGCGGGCTCGCTGCCCAACTCGCGGATGCGAAGGTCGACGCCGGGGGCCTTTTTTTCCAGGAGCGCCATCAGGGGGGGCAAGAGCATAAACTGAGCGTAGTCGTTGGCGGCGATGCTAAAGGTGAGCTGGCTCTTGGCGGGGTCGAAGGGTCCGCCGGCACTTAACACCGTCTCCAGGCGCTCCAGAGCCCGCGACAGGGGGCGGCGGAGCTGATCGCCCAGCGGGGTGCGGACCATGGAACGCCCTGAGCGGACCAGCAATTCGTCGTCGAAGTGGTCGCGCAGCCGATTGAGGGCGTGGCTTACCGCCGATTGACTGCGTCCGATCTCGCGCGCCGCTTCGGTGACGCTTTGGTGGCGAAGGAGGGCGTCCAGGGTCATCAGGAGATTTAGATCCATCGCCTTTAGGCGTTCGGCCATGCTGGATCTCCAGTATCAGGGCGGTCGGCGAGCTTCTATGCAGCAAATACATAGACTATACGATAACTATTCATTTTAAAAATACTCCATCGGTTGCCACATTCGTTTTGTCGCGAGCGCATCGCGATACTGCGAGGAAGATGCGCACATCTGTCATTATCAACTGCCGAAGTTGATACGCTTATCTGACTGACCCACACAAGGAGTTTTACCATGGCCAATCAAACCTGGAATTTCGATCCCGCTCACTCAGAGATCACCTTTAAAGTCCGCCACATGATGTTCTCCAAGGTCAGTGGCCAATTCGAGGATTGGGAGGGCGAGTTTCAATTCGATCCCGATGATCCATCGGCCATGGAGGCCAGCGCCGACATTGCCGTAAGCAGCATCACTACCGGCAACGGCGACCGCGACGAGCACCTGCGCTCCGAGGATTTTTTCGATGTTGAAAATCACCCCACCATGCGCTTTGAGAGCAGCGACGTGGAGGCCACGGGCGACGGGCAATTTCGCCTCGATGGGACCCTGACCATTCGCGATGAGTCTCAGCCGGTGACGTTGGACGTCGAATACCACGGCAAGGCCACCGACCCCTGGGGCAATCAGCGGGTGGGCTTTACGGCGACCACGACGTTGAACCGTAAGGAGTTCGGGCTGACCTGGAACCAGGCTCTGGAAGCCGGCGGCGTGCTCGTCGGCGACAAGGTGGAGGTGGAACTCAACCTCCAGGCCATTCAGGGCTAACAGCCGCTGAGAGCCAAAACAGCAAAGCGCCCCCACCCATCCGGCCGAAGTCGGAGGTGGGGGCGCTTTGTTGGTTTGGGTCAGCTCAATTACTTGAGAAACTCAACGAAGCTCTCCAATTGCTTGGCCCGGCTGGGATGGCGAAGCTTTTTGAGGGCCTTGGCCTCGATCTGGCGGATCCGCTCGCGGGTGACGTTGAAGTCCTGACCGACCTCTTCGAGGGTGTGGTCCGACTTGCCGCCGATGCCAAAGCGCATGCGGAGGACTTTCTCCTCCCGCGGCGTCAACGTCGACAGCACCTTTCGGGTCTGGTCGGCGAGGTTGGAGCCGACGACGGCCTCCGAGGGGTTGATGGCCTTTTCGTCTTCGATGAAGTCGCCCAACGAGGAGTCTTTTTCCTCGCCGATGGGCGTCTCCAGACTGATGGGCTCCTTGGCGATCTTGAGGACCTTGCGAACCTTTTCGACGGGCATGTCCATCCGTTCGGCGATCTCCTCGGGGCGCGGCGGCCGGCCCAGCGACTGCACCAGGTAGCGCTCGGTGCGGGCGAGCTTGTTGATCGTCTCGATCATATGCACCGGGATTCGGATCGTGCGCGCCTGATCAGCGATGGCGCGAGTGATCGCCTGGCGGATCCACCAGGTGGCGTAGGTCGAGAACTTGTAGCCTCGCTGGTACTCGAACTTATCGACGGCCTTCATCAGGCCGATATTGCCCTCCTGGATGAGATCCAGGAATTGGAGGCCGCGATTGGTGTACTTCTTGGCAATGGAGACCACCAATCGAAGGTTCGCTTCCACGAGCTCACTTTTGGCGCGCTCGGCGGTTTTCTCGCCGGCGAGCACCGCCTGATGGGTGATGCGCAGGGAGTCGACGGCTTCGCCTGCCTCGATCTCCACGGCGCGGATCCGTCGGCGAAGGGCGCGCATCTTTTCGAAGAGGCCGCGAATGCGGTTGGGGCTCATGCCGTGGCGACTGGCCTTCTTCTCGGCGGCTTTTACTGCCTTGGCATCGCGCTCGAGGCCGAGGACGATCTCGCGGACCTCGCCAAAGGTGATGCGTGAGAGGCGCTCCATCTTCGCCAATTCGCTCTCCGCCTTGTCGATGCGACGCAGGAGGCTCTTGAATTTGGCGACGATTTTGTCCGTATGCTTCTTGGTCATGCGCACATTCTTCATGACCTCGAACATCTCGCGGCGGTTGGACTTGATCTCCTCACAGAGCTTTTTTCGCTCTGTCCGGGTCAATCCGGGCTTGGTGATCAGGTCTTCGCCCAGCTCTTCATTGGTCTCGTGGAGCTGGCGGACCCGATCGATCTGGCTGAGGAACCATTCCTTTCGCTCGTCCTCCGTCATTTCGATGACGTTGCCCTCTTCGTCGCAGGGAAGGTCGTCGGGATCCGGGGCCTGGAGAACGCTGGTGAGCTTGGTTTTGCCCCGGTCGACGCGCCGGGCCATGCGGATCATCTCGCGCACGCCCACCGAGGTGCTCAGCACCACGGTGAGCACCGTCTTTTCGCCCTCTTCGATGCGCTTGGCGATCTCCACCTCGCCCTCGCGGGTCAGAAGCGGCACCTGGCCCATCTTGCGCAGGTACATGCGCACCGGGTCGTTGCCCTTGACGAATTTGTCGGAGCCCTTCTTCTTTTTCTTTTTCTGCTTCTTGGTCCGCTGGATGTCGTCGTCCGGCTCCTCCGGCGGCTCGTATTGCTCGGGCTTATCCACCATCTGGATGCCCAGCTCTCCAAAGAGCATCAGGACGTCGTCGATCTGCTCGCTCGACAGCGTTCCATTGGGCAGGGCATCGTTGACCTCTTTGTAGGTCAAAAATCCCTTTTCTTTTCCCATGTCGATGAGCTTTCGAACTTCCAGGCTCGTTTCTCGGGCATTGGATTGAGCTGTTTGCATCAAACTGTCTCCTCGGTGCATGCCACTGCCCCCGGTTACGTCGAGAGGGGCCGCGATGAAAATAACGCCCATTCAGGGGGCAACGACTCCGCGGTGGATCCGGCGGGCAAACTTACGGTAAGATGTGATTATTCCACTCAGACTGGATCGCGATGGGGGGTTATGACACGGGAACTCCTGGAGAGGGGTTAGCCTGGGCGGTCACCCGAACGCTGGGCACGGGCGCCATCGACGTCAAGGGCCTGTTGAAATTGACGGACTTCATGAAGTTGCCGACTCAGTGATTCAAAGCGATCGCGTTGGCTGGCAAAGTCGATCTGTTCGAGTTGCTGCTCCAGATGGTGGGCCATGCGGCGCGACCACCGTCGCTTAAGGGTCCAGACGCAATCCTGATACCAGCGCAGGCTCTGGTCCGCGGGGTAAAGCTCGCCGCGCTGGGCTTCGGCCAGCGCCTGGGTGGCCACGTCCTTGAGCCTCGGATCGTCGATGGACTCCACGAACAGAGAACCCTCCAGGCTCTCCTGGGCCTCAACGTGGTCGCGTGCCAGCTCCAGCAACCTCGCAAGGTCATGACTTGAAAGGAGTTTGTCAAGTTCTTCGCGAAAAAAATCATCGATCCACTCCCAGTGGTCGAGCAATACGACGAGTACCCCGAATTCAGCGCTGTCGATATCGGGGGGCTCGTGGAGCCGACGAAGCGTGGCCTCTACCTGGCGGCGGCCCCGCTCGGAGCGGGTGATATAGCGGTTGAGGCGCGACGGATCGAGGTTGAGACGGCGGGCCACCTCTTCGGCGTAGTATTTTTTGACGCTCATGTCCTCGACGTCGTCAAGGAGCTCGCCGACGTCTTCCAGCACTGCGATGCGCGCTTCCACGTGGGCGCCCTCCACCGGTGACAGCAGGGCGTCCAGCGCCCAGGCCACCAGGGGCGGGGCCTGGTCGATGCGCTGGCGAAGGGCGGCCGCCCCTTCGCGGCGCACGAAGGTGTCCGGATCGTCGCCGTCCTCAAAGCGAACCACCCGGGCCTCCAGGCCGGCGGCCTCCAGCGCCGGCAAGCTTCGCCGCGTGGCCTCCATGCCGGCGTGGTCGCCGTCAAAGGCAATCACCACCTTTCGCGCAAAGCGCCCCATCAGCCGGGCCTGTCGCTCCGTAAGTGCCGTTCCCATGGGAGCCACCGCCATATCCAGCCCCGCTTCATGGAGGGCGATGACGTCAAAATTGCCCTCCACCAGCAGCGCAAAATCCTCTTGCTGGATGCTTCGCTTGGCCACGTCCAGGCCGTAGAGCTCCTCGCCCTTGGTGTAGAAGGTGGTCTCCGGGGAATTGATGTATTTCGCCCCCTGGGTGTCCGATCCCAGCGCTCTGCCGCCGAATGCCAGCGTATGTCCCCATACGTCGACCACCGGAAACAGGATGCGGTGGCGAAAGCGGTCGTAGTGGCCACCGCGATCGTTTTCCATCGCCAGGCCGGCGCGGTGGAGCAGCCGGCCCTCAAAGCCCTGGCCCTTCATATGGGTCAACAAATGCTCCCAACCGTCGGGGGCAAAGCCGAGCCCAAAGGCCTTGGCCGTCTCCTCGCCTACGCCTCGCTCCTGGAGATACATCTGGGCCGCCTTGCCGGCGTCAGACCACAACCGTTGTTGATAGAAGCGGGCGGCCTCTTCCATGATCGCCAGGTAGAGCTTTTTTCCCTTGCGTTTTTTCTCCGCTTTTTTGGCTTCCTCGGGGTCCGGCTCCGGGATGTCTACCCCACAGCGATCGGCGAGGTGGCGCACCGTTTCCGGGAAACTCCACCCCTCCAGGGCCATCAAAAACTGGTAGACATTGCCCCCCTCGCCACAGCCAAAGCACTTGTAGATGCCCATGCCGGGATGCACGAAAAACGAGGGCGTGTTTTCGTCGTGAAACGGGCACAACCCCTTGTGATTTTGCCCCGCCTTTTTGAGGCTTACGTACTGGCGCACCGTATTGACAATATCGGTCCGCGCCAGCACCTCCTCGATCACATGTTCCGGGATCAGAGCCATGAAGCGTCACTGCTTAAGTGAAGATAGCATTGCCCACACGTCGCCCACGGCGTCGGCGGACCTACCAGTGTAGGGACCACCTTTTGATGGAGCAAATAATTCCCTATTCTTTGGCGCATCCCACCAGCTCCTCGCAGCCCACCTCCACGTGGCATGTGGGATCGACCCCACAACTGGCAATGTCCTGTAACGGTTGGCCTTCGTCGCACCCAGGGTGCGACACGCACCCCTGATGATCGACCACCAATTGGCAGTGCAATCCACCCTGGCAACCGGCCTGGATCAGGCACAGATCGGAGTCCGATGGGCACGCCTCCACTTCTTCGGTTCCCTCGGGGCAACTGACCTCTTCACAGGGGTGATCGGCGCACCACAGGCTTTGCTCGCAGGTCTCCACCCGCTCACACTCAACCCCTTCGACATCGCAGTACGCTTTCGTGACCTCGCTCTGCTCCCCAGAACAACCGGTGGGAAGCGAGTCGTCGCAATGAAGGCACTCCACGGGCCCCGAGCAATGGTGATGGCGCTGGCAGGCCTCCATGTCGCACCCTGGCAGCTCCCTCGCCCCGTCAGGACACCGCGGTTGGTCGTCACACCAGCTATTGATGGGCTCGCATCGCAACGTCTCATCACAGAAGCTCATGTCGATACACGAAGCACTCTCACATTGGGCAACGGCCTCATAGCCATCAGGGCAGATCACCTCCACATCGTCGTCACAAATAGACGATTCCGCCGGTTCTTCGGGCTCTTCTTCCTCTAATACTTCCGGGTCGACGCAGAACCGAACGCCGTCGCACTCCTCAACTTCAAAGCACTCCTCAAACGCCGGGCACCATTCGATCCCCACTTTGTCCTCCGGGCAATTTACCTCGCAGGTCTCGGGGGATGTGGCATCGTTATTAGTGCTGGGGACGCAACTCGCCACCGCGATCATCGCTGCGATCAACAACGCGCCCATCCAAATGGGGTCAGGGACCATAATGTGACGAGATGGAGTCATTTTTTGGCACCTAGAGTGCGGTAAGAGGGCGAGCTGGTTGGGATCAGGCAAGATGCGATGATGCACCTCTTTGGATTTCATTTATAGGCGAAATTTATAGTCGCATCAAAATGGCACGGTGAAAATTTGGTGTGGCGGTGTGGAATTGGAGGATAGATGGTACCGGAAGATATAGCTCTGGATTGCTCGACAGAAGGCTGACGAGAAAACCGGATGAAGTTGGAATGCGGGTGCCAGGCCCGGTCCAGTGATTAGCCGCTGGAGCGTAGGAGATGCTCCTTGGTTGGGTCGGCGCTGTGCTGGACGTCTTCTCGACCCCGCTGGGTACCGTTTTTGGCGGTGTCATCGTCGGCATCGGAGTTGGCGGAAGAGGGATCGCGATAGAGGCCAGGATGGTCGTCGGGAGCGTCTTTGCAGAGGATGGGGGCTTGACGGTTGAGTTTGAGTGTTCCGCAGGGAAATTGAACGTCTTGGCCGATCTTCCAGCGCAGGCGCTGGGTTTCGTAGTCATCGAGAAAGTCGCGGTAGAGCTGTTTGGCGATCTCCTCGGCGGTGGGGCAGGCAAAGGAAAATCGCGTGGAAGGGCCTTTGGTTTTGGGGGAGTTAGAGGGGATATGGGTGTGAGGGGTGTTTTGGACAGCCTTGCGTCCCCATACGCAGCGGCCGGATTGACGGCGTCTTTTGGCGAGTTGTTCGAGTCGCTCTTCACGTTTTGCGATCGCGATCGATTTTGCTTCGTCCAGGGGAAGATGTCGCAGCGATGAGGGAGGCCGGGGCGTAAATCGAATCTCCTCGGGCCCACTTCGGCCGTAAAAGGCGTCGGGTTTTTTGATGACCTGTTCCTCGCCCCAGTCTTCGGGTTGGACTTGAAAGCCAGGCCAGTCTTCTGGTCTCTCGACGAGGTTGTCTTTGACAGGATTGGTCCAGATATAGACCAGGGTTTCCAGTTCCCGGCATGGTCCGATGTGCACATCGGTGTAGGGACCCTCAGCCCAGGTGGAGCCGTAATATTCGTAGCGAGGCTTCAGACGACGGGTGATGTCACGGTTGAGCTTTTGCATGAAGTCGCTGCGGGTGGCCAACGGGTCGAGGGTCATGATGTGATAGTGGTTGCTCATGGCAACAAAGCCCGAGATCTCAAGGCCGTAGCGGGTCGCCGAGTGAGCTACTTCGTAGGCCATCACCGCGTTGGTGGAGTCGCAGGGCGTCAACAGGAATTGGCCTCGTCGGCAACGGCGGATCATGTGAGCAGTCTGTCCTGGGATGTGCATGCGTGCGTCGGTCATGGGAGTCGCTCCCTCTTTCTAATAGGGTGCTTTTTCGCCACGGCGATACGTCGGACTGACGGCGTCCTTCCATAGGCGAATGAGCACTGGCTATAGGCTTCCCCGACAGCTACTTATTTGGGCACTGAAGAAATCTTGAACACCACTGCAGAAGTGTCACGAAAAAAATGTGATTTCTTGCGATGATGTCGCACCCTCGGAGCGACATGGTGAGTTGGTGTGGGGGATTTGGGTGGTTTCGTGGGAGGCGCGAGGATGTGGCGAGAGTTGACGAGGCTCGGAGGGCGTGGAATAGGGCGGACGGAGATGGGGCTTTTGAAGGTGCCATTGAGCCCGGGAAATATTGAGGCGTTTGTGGAGCGGTCATGAAGGCGTTACAGGATCGGACGGACGAAAAAAACGTGTTAACTCTCCGGATTGCCGGGGAGATGTCGATTAAGAGCGAGGGGATCCGTCGGCAATTTCAGCGGCGATTGGTGCATAATTTGAACGACGCGCTTCAGCGCAATGGGATGGAAGCCACCATCAAGGATCGGAGGCACCGCATCGATATTCATACCGATCGTGAGGAAGCCGTCGCCGTGGCCAGTCGGGTCTTTGGGGTTCAGGGGGCGCGACTGGCGAAGAGCTATCGGTGGCAGAATCAAGACGAGATCGTCGCACTTGGGGAGCGACAATTTGGCGAGATGGTAGGGGGAAAGAGCTTTGCGGTGCGCACGCGGCGGACGGGGCATCGCGATCAGTATCCGTTTGATTCCATGGATATTGACCGGGCGTTGGGAAGTCGGTTGGTGGCCCGGGGGGGAGATGTGGATCTGGATGAGCCCGAAGTTTGGGTGGGTGTCGAGGTGCGATCGGAGCGTGTCTACTTTTTTGCGGAGGAGCAACCGGGGGCGGCGGGGTTGCCCTGTGGGGTGGAAGGCCGGGCACTGGGGTTGATGTCGGGAGGTTTTGATTCCGCCGTTGCGATCTGGCAGATGATGCGGCGGGGGGTGGATATGGATTTTCTGTTTTTTAATCTGGCGGGTCCACCGCAGTTGAGGGCGGTTCAGGAGGTCAGCAAGTTGCTCTGTGACCGGTGGGCGCACGGTTATGCGCCGCGGTTGCACGTGGTCGACTTTCGCCCGATGCTCGCCGAGATGCGCCAGGAGGTGGAGGGCCATTATTGGCAGTTGTTGCTCAAACGGTTCATGGTTCGGGCCGGAGCCCAGATCGCGCGAGAAAAGCGCTATCCGGCGCTGGTCACCGGGGAATCCTGCGGTCAGGTGTCATCGCAAACGCTGAAGAATCTGGCGGCCATCGAGGCGTCGGTACCGGTGGCTGTGTTTCGGCCGTTGGTGGGGATGAATAAAGAGGAGATCATCGCCCGCGCCAAAGAGATTGGGACATTTGAGCGGTGTCGAAAGGTCCCGGAATTTTGTGCCCTTGATGGGGGGCCTCCGGCGGTGGAGGCCTGGCCGCATGAGATCGATGAGCGGGAGGCGATGGTCGATGGCGAATTGCTGCGCCTGCTGGTCGATGAGCGCACAGAAGTGCCCATTTTGGACATGGAGATCGATACCGATCCGGAGGTGGAGGTCGACGCCATCCCCGAGGGGGCGGTCGTGATGGACCTGCGCGAAGAGGAGGCCTTTGAGCGGTGGTCGGTCGACGGGGCGATCAATATGCCCCTGGAGAGGGCCATCGATCAGGTTGGATTGCTCCCGCAAGAAGGAGTGTATGTCTTCTATTGTAAGGTGGGGCTAAAGAGTGCCTATCTGGCGGAGGCGATGAGCGCCAAGGGCTACGAAGCCTATAGTTTTCGGGGGGGGACGGGGCGGTTGAAGAAGGTGCTCAATCGTTGATCGGGGTCAGCTCCACGATGAGGCTTCCGTAGTCGCCACTCTGGGTGCGCTCGGGGATATAGCCCTCGATGGAGGTCAGGCCCGGCCCCTCGAGCCATCGCAGGACGGAGGGCTTGAGGACGGGAGCACTCTGGGAGCGCAGGCCGCGGCCGTGGACGATGCGAATGAAGCGAACGCCGTTGGCCCGATGTTCATCGATAAAGGCTTCCAGTCGTTGCAATGCCTCGTCACGTCGATCGCCGCGGATATGAAGGTCGGGAAGCGCCTGGCCGTCGCGCCGTTGGCGATCGCGAAGCCGTTGTTGGGTAGCGTCCAGGGGAGGCACGTAGTGCAGGCCTTCACCACTTTTGGGAAGCGATGGCGTGTAGAGGCGATGAGAAGGGGTGGAGTTTGAGGGATCGGGGCGGCGACGGCGAGGCTGTTGACGGTGGTATTTGCCGTCGTCATCCAGGGGTTTGACGGAGCCGAGCATTTGCTCGAAGCGGCGCTTGTCCTGGAGGTGCTGGTTGTCGGCGCGGGCTTCGGCCTCCTCGACTTTCGACGACGAGGGTGGAGGTTGAGCGTTGGACGGGGCGGCAGGGACATCTGGTGTATCGGGGAGATCTGTGGCCGCTTCTCCCTTGAATTTGGCGGCGTAAAGGCGGGCGGGGTCGATGGTATCGACGGCCTGCTCGAAGAGTTCCCGGTCGCTGGGGGGAGACGAGGTCGCCGCCTTATCGTCGGAGGGCTCGTCGGTCGAAGGGGCATCCTCGGTGTTGGGGGAGGAGGTCTCAGCGCTGGAAGGAGGCCTCGATTGGCGATGGTGATCGCCGATGGTCGCTGAGGTTTGGTTGGCCCATTGATCGGGGTCGGGAATGTCGTCGTCATCGAGATCAGCCATGGCGCGCTCAAAGAGCTGATCATCGCTTAAATCGGGGGGATTGTCGCTCCCAGGGTGCGACGAGGACGCGGATGTCGGGGGGGGATCGGCGGGGGAGACGTCGAGGTCGCGGAGTTGGTCGGCCAGGGGATTGTCGCGCAGGGCATCATCGTCGTCGTGTTTGGCCATGGGGTCCTCCGGGTCAGGCAGGGCGACGGCGGCATGGGTTATGGAGGATAACGGGTGGTGAGGGGCCTCCATTCCGGGCTTAGTCGTCGCCGTTGTCGTCGTCGGTGCGCAGGGGTTCGGGGACCTCGACGTCTTCCGGGGCGTATTCAAAGGAGACGCGGACGCGGCCAGAGCGCTGGAAGTGGTCGGCGGTGAGGATGAAGGTGACGTTGTCGGCGGCTTCGTCGGGTCGCTCAAAGACGGCGAAGTCCTCGACGGTGTCGCCGGGGTCGATGTCGGTGCTCTCGGCGAGTTGGCCAACCGGATGGGGGCTACCGGGGAAGTAGGCGCGATTGAACTCGGTGTGTAGCGATTGGAGGATGGCGCCGCGGTTGCCGGAGAGGTCGCGGTGCTCGGGATCGAAGGCGATGGCCTCGTCGCTATTGTTGGTCAACTGGTAGCTGATCTTGAGGACGGCGTCGCTGCTGTAGCCCTCGTCGTCGTCTCCGTCTTCCATCTCCAGGTAGAGTTGGTCGACGTCGGTGACCCGAAAGACGAGGTCGTCAAAGTCGATGTCGTCGCCTACGGAGTAGACGGCCGGCCCCTCAGGGGTAGGCTCGCTGTAGTCGAAGCGAAGAAAGGCCGGCACCTCACCGCGGTGCATGGTGGGAGGAATGCTGAGCATCAGCGAGGAGGTGTCGGAGGCGGGCAGTTCAAAGAGGTAGGTGTCGGTGAGGTCGTCGCCGGGGGCGATGGTCTCCGGGTCTTGAATCTGGCGATCCCACTGGCCAGCGCCCAATTCCACGCCGCTGATGGGCTGGGGGATAAAGGTCTCCCAGTCGATCTCGGGGCCACCGGGATCTTGCATGAGCATGGGGGTGCGATTTTTGGCCAACTCGCGGACGTGGTGGGTGGGCGAGTAGTTGAAGGGGTCTTCGCCGACGTTGGTCAGGCGGATCTCGATGGCGAGGACGGGGTCGTCGTACTCAAGGGTCTGCCCGTCCTCGTCGAGCAATTCCAGATACCGGATGTGGTAGTCCTCAAGCTCAAAGCGGATATCACCAGCGGTAGCAGGAGCTCCGGGGGAGGCGACAGGAGGCTCCTCGTCGCATCCGATGGCAGGGACCATCAAAGCGATGAGGGAGATGAACAGAATACGTTGCAATCCCCGAAAATCGGGCATGGTCACAACCTAGGGTCAAAACGGAGACGATTAGGGCGTATCCGGCGCCACCGACGTGGGCAGCGTAAAATTGGTATAAAACCGGGCGCGAGGTTAGCAAAGCGGGGATCAAGAGGTCAACGTCGGATTTGTAGCAAGACGTGAGAAAGAGGGCGAAAACAGGTGGGAATGGGGCACCGAGGGTGCGACACGATGCGAATAGGTTCGGACGAAGAGTTGATTTATGGTAATGTCGTGTCCACCTTACAGGGTGAATCGGACGGCAAGTGATCGTATGGATTTCGGCCGTCATCGATGAAAAATAGTGCCAGCCCAGTATGGGGTGGATGGACGTTCAAAACGAAATGAGGAGTCGAATATGGTGCATGGGACGAGTAAGTTGACGTGGTTAATGGTGAGTCTGGCGATGGGGATGCTGGTCCTGGCGGGTTGTTCGTCGGCCACCCAATATACGATGCAGGCCGGGGATCGCTCGGCGGGTGCGGAGGGAACGATCACCCTGGAAGAGGACGATAACGAAAATTACCAGGTGACGCTGGAGATGGCCCATGCGCCGCGACCGTCGCAGTTGGATGAGTCGATGTCGGTGTATTCGGTGTGGCTGATGCCCCATGACACCAATGAGGTCTATAATATGGGTCGAATCCGTCTGGATGACGATCGCAGCGGCCTATTGAAATTCACCTCGCCGTTTCCCGGCTTCGATCTCAAGGTGACCGCCGAGCCCGACGGGCTCCAGGTGGCACCGAGTGATGAAGTGGTGCTTCGGTATACGCTGTAAGCAAGCGACGGAACAAAAAGAGCCCGGGCCAGCGATGGTCCGGGCTCTTTTTGTTCTAGTCCTGGTCCTGGTGCGGGTGCTGGACGGGCGATAGCTGGTGATCGAGGGGGGCGACGGTGATGAAGGAGACGTCTTCTTGGCCATGGCAGGTGACGCAACCATTGGTGAGGGCGTCGAATTGCTCGTCGAAGGTATCGGGGTCTTCGGCCTCCAGGGCCTCTTCCATGGCGGGGATGGTGTCGTCGAGGAAGGGGCGGGCGGAGGCGGCGCGATCGGAGCGGCGTTGGATACCGCGCTCGATGGAGGCGTCGATCTTTTCAAGGTGGTATTGGGCGTAGTCCCAATTTTGATGTTGCCCCGCCCAGTAGAGCTCGTTGTAGCGGTAGCCGACCTCCTGCATGGACTGGGAAAAGCCGGCGAATTGCTCCTCGATGGCCAGAAATTTTTCAGAGTCCTCGTCGGGCATCCAGCGGTAGTCGACCTCGGTTGATGCGGCCTCGGAGGGCTGGGGCTCCTCTTCGGCGGGGACGGCGATGTCGTCGGGATCGGCGGGATCGCAGCCGAGGAAGGAGGCGGTGAGCAGCGATGACGCGACAACGAGTGGGGATAGGAGGCGCATGGGATGGCTCCGGGGTGAAGGGGGAAAACCAAAAAAGGGCTTCGGCAGTGCCGAAGCCCCTGGGAGAGATGAGAGGGCCAATGGAGAGGGGAAAACGTGAGGAGTTGGCCGTTTCTAGAGGGACTGGAGGAATTCGACCTCGATCTCGCGGCCCAGGCGATCGAAGAGGAAGGATTTAAATTCCTCGCGGATCTGGGATTCGACCTGGCGGATGCGCTCTTTGGAGACGTCCCAGTCGCCGCCGAGGCTGACCAGGGTCTTGGGGTCTTCGGCGATCATGCGCTCAAACCAGATCGCTTTTTTGCGATCGGTGTCGATGTGATCACCGAAGGCGTCGATGGTGTCCTGGAGTCGGCGGGCGAGGTCGTGCTCGCTGGCCAGTTGCTCCGGGGTATTGACGTCGGACTCCATGCGCTCACCGATGGTGGTGGAGTCGTAGCCCGGGGCCTCGGCGTCGAGGCGAACGGCGGGGGCGTCGAGTTGGGCGGCGACGCGGACGACTTCCTTTTCATCGACCTCGAGGTATTCGGCGACCCGGGCGGGGGTGGGCTCTTCGCCCTGTTTGATGAGGGCGCGGCGAGCCTTTTTGAGGTTGTAGAACAGCTTGCGGCCGGCCCGGGAGCTGCCAATTTTGACGGGGTGGGAGTGGTTCATCAGGTAGTTGAGGATCATCGCCCGAATCCAGTACTGGGCGTAGGAGGTAAATTTGACGCCCCGATAGGGATCGTAGCGGGTCAGAGCTTCGGCGAGGCCGACGTTGCCCTCCTGGATGAGGTCCAGGATATTGGACCATTCACGGGAGTACTCGCGGGCCAGTTTGACGACGAGGCGAAGGTTGGTGAGCACCAGCATTTTGCCGGCGTCGGCGTCGTCGTCGTTGACGTAGCGCTCGGCGAGGCTTTGCTGTTTTTCGGCGGGCAGGGGCTCGATGTAGTTGAGCCGCATCAGGTAAGCGCTGGTGGCGTCGGTGTCAGGGGTCAGGTTGAGGGTGCCCTCGGAAAACATGGGGAGGCTCAAGTCTCCCGACATTTCAGCAAGGGGAGCACCGGTCAAGGGTTGGTCGACAGTCGGCTGAGTGGTCATGATCAGGATCCTTCGAAGTCAAGTGATGGATGAATGGACTGCCATGCGCCATCTGTCCTTGCGCGTTAGCGACTCAAAACTGCGAGGTATTTGAGTAATGCCTCCGTGCGCGACGGAGGGCTTCAGCCAGCGTGGAATGGGTCCGGCGTTGGCTGTTGCCGAAGTTTTGAACAGGGAATTAGCCCCGTCGGGGGTTCAGAACGTAGGAGGTGCTCCAAATTATTTCCAATAAAAAAGGAATCGATCCCCGTTGAACACCCTTTGAACAGGGTTGGTATCCCCCATAAGCCGTTGTAAAGGCTGTCTTTTTTTGCGCTCAAAATAAATTTGTCACGGTGAGAGGAAAATCAAGAAAAAAAGGAGATCTCTACTGCCGGTCATGTTCAGAAGGTGTTCAGGGGTCATGAACGGGTGGTGTTCAGGGGACTGAACAGGGGGCGTGGAGGGTTGAACAGGGAATTGAACAGGGGCGGAATCGGGGTTGGGAGGGCAAAAAAGTACTGGTCGAGGCCGTGGGGTTGTCTAGGTTTGGGGGGAAGCGATGGAGGCAGAGGCATGGGAGGGACGATGAGGTGGCGAGGCCATTGGTTGGCAGGGGTGCTGGTGCTGGTGGTGGGGTGCAGCAGCTCGGGATGGAGCACGGGAGCCCTGGAGAAGCGCCATGAGCTGGTGGAGCGCCATGTCTTTGGGCTCCCCTGCGAGGCGCTGCTTCCGTTGATCGACCAATTGCTCTGGGATCAGGGATATCGCGATGTGGAGGAGTTGGACGAGGGGTTTGGGCGGGAGACGGACTGGGTGGAGGGATCGGAGGTGCAGGCCCATCAACGGCGCGTCGATATTTACTACGGGGGCGCCGAGCGGTGCGCCGTGAGGAGTACGATTCAGGAGGTGGAGCAAGGCCAGATTGTGGAGCGTCGCGATCGCCGATGGGAGTGGGAATTGCTCCGAGAGGTGGAGCCCGAGGTGGCCCGCCAGATGGAAGCGGAGGCGCGGGCAGGTCCCGAGTCGTAGGAACCCGCTAAGCTCCGGCTCAGGTGGGGATGGCGAGGATGAAGGCGATGACCAGGGCGACGATCAGGGGTCGTTCAAAGCTGCGGTCGTCGGTGGCGAGGGCGAGGTAAAGCGAGAGGGGGAGGGCAGCAGTCCATAACAGGGCCAGGGGATAGGCGGGCACCTGGGCGAGGGGGAGAAGCAATAGGGGAAGGGCTGCGAGGGCATACCAAGACGGCAGGCGCCGAAAGTAGCGAAGCGACAAGAAGGCGAGGCCGAGGCCGGCGATGAGGAGGAGTTGGTCGATGGGTCCGGCGGTGAGAAGAAGATCTGGGTTTCGCCAGAGGGTATCGCCGTGGAGGGCGCGAAGGGAGGTCTGGGCATGGCCGGCGAGATGCCAGCTGGCGGCGATCCAGGCAGAGAAGGCCAGGGGAAGGACGGCGAGTTGGGCGATCATTTCCCCCTGGGTGCTGCGCTGGCCCTTGTTGTGTTCGCCAATGGCGGCGACGACGAAGGCGGGCCAAAGGACAATGAGCTCCAGGCGGCAGCCGAGGGCAAAGAAGGCGGCGGCGATGGCCAGGCGGGGCCGGCGTGTCACCAGGCTGGCGAGGGCGATGGTGGCGAGGATGACGGCCATCTGGCCGCTCCAATCGGTGGCGTGGAGGGCGAGGAGAGGGGACCACATCCAGATCCAACAGGCCCGTTCGGCGATCTGGGGCAACTCGGAGGTGCGCGCGAAGCGATAGACGCAGACCCCGCCGTAGAGAAGGCCGATTTCCAGAGCGATCCAGGGGGACGCGTCGATGAGTCCGGAGACGACAGGGCTCTCTACGGCGGCGTTAAGATCAGCCAGAATGGTGGAGAGGAGGCCGGGAAAGGGCGGTCCATCGCCGAGGGTGGTGGGCCGCGACGGAAGCAAGAACCAGAGGGTGGCCCGGCTAAAGAGCCAGGCGACGAGGGCGGTTCGAAAAGCAGGATGGAGTCGGGCAATAAGTGGATGCATGGCCCCCAGAGTGTAGCTGGAGGGGCCAGGGGTGCAACTTTTTAATGGCCGTAAACAAAGATCTTAATGGGCGTGAACACAGACTTGGTTACGCCCGCCGTCTTTGGCGCGGTAGAGGGCCTGGTCGGCGGCCTCGATGAGGGCGTCGACGTTGTCGGCGTTGGCCGAGGGGATGGCGGCAACGCCGAGGCTGATGGTGATGGGGATGTGCTGGCCTTTGAAGATAAAGTCGGTCTTGTCGACGATTTGCCGGACGCGTTCGGCGACGATGCTGGCCTCGCGCTGGCTGGTGCCGCGGGAGACGATGCAGAACTCCTCGCCGCCGTAGCGAGCAAAGGTATCGTCGGTGCGAAGGGCGGCGCGGGTGACCTCGGCGAGACGCTTGAGGATGGCGTCGCCAGCGAGGTGGCCGTAGGTGTCGTTGACCTTTTTGAAAAAGTCGATGTCGAAGATGATGAGGCTCAGCGGTGTGTTATGTCGGCGGGCAAAGGCGACCTCGGTGCTCAGGTGGTTGAGGAGGTAATTTTTATTGAAGGCGCCGGTGAGGCCGTCGCGCAGTGCGGCGTCGAACATCTGGTTTTGGAAGTCCTCGTCCAATTCGTCCTGGTAGGAAAACTTCAAGATCGTGGAGGAGCCGAGGGTGATCTTGTCGCCCTCCTCGAGTTGGATGCGTCGGTCGATGCGATCGCCGTTGAGGAAGGTGCCGTTGGCGCTATTCATGTCTTCGATAAAGACGTCGTCGCCATAGGTGATGAGGCGAGCGTGCTTGCGAGAGATGCCGACGTCGTTGACGTGGATATCGGCCTTGGAGGAGCGACCGACGGTGGAGTCCGGCTTTTCGATCTTGAAGTTGCTGCCCACATGGGGGCCGGAAATCACGGTCAGGTAGGGCTGGTGGCGACCGGAAGCCTGCTGAACTCGGGCCTGTTGGAGTTGGTTGGAGTCGACGATCATCGTCGCGTCCGAGGTTTCGGCCAAGTCAGGCGATGTGTCGGGGCGGTCGTTACTCATCGGAAAACCGGAGAAATGGGAGATGGGGATAAGGCTTCTTAGGAATGGATAATAAGACGTGCGCCAGGGGAAGGCAAGTTGGGAAGGGGAGGGCGAGGCCAGGAGGGGAGTCCAGGAAGGGCGTTGGTTGCGGGGGACAGGGCCATGAATTAAGGGAGGGAGAAGATGCGACGATACAGGATGACCATTGGTGATCAGGAGAAGGCATGGAGAGTTTGGAGGGGTTGAGTCCCAGAGAGCGGATCGGGCATTTATTGGAGGCCGTTCGAGAGGATACGCCTCGGCACCGGGCGCTGTCGGAAGCGCTGGATTTCAAGGGGAGCTGGGTGCGCATGGCCCACCGTCTGAGGACGGTGGAGGAGGGCGAGTTGTGGTCCGATTGGGGGTATAAGAGCCTCAAGGAGTATGCCCGAGAGGAGCTGCAATTGAGTCGAGGAGAGCTTCGCAAGTTGCGCGACGGCTATGCCTGGTTGGAGGAGGAGGCGCCGGATCTGGCGTCGGAGGCGGAGTCGATGGAGACGGCGTCGACGCCGCAGCGCCGGATCCCGGATATGGAGACGGTGGATCAACTGGCGAAGGGCTATCGGGAGGTGCAAGAGGAGAAGGTGCCGCGCGATCGCTACGAGTCGCTGAAGACGGCGGCCCTGCAGGGCGAGCGCTCCCACTACCAATTGCGACGGGAGTTCAAGGAGGCGGTGCCGGAGCACAAGCGGGAGCGGCCGGCCCCCAATCCCAGGAGGCACTTCAAGCGGGCGCTCAAGGCCTTTGAGAAAGCGCTGGCAGAGCTCGAGGAAATGCGCGAGGAGGGCGGCGATCCGGCGCTGGCCGAGAAGGTGCGAAAGCTCAGAGATGAGATGAGTCAACTCGTCGAAGAAGGAGAGAAATCCGACGATTGAGGAGCGGGTCGTCGGTGTGTTGACGGGCCTTGAGCAGGGCCTGTTGGGCCTGTTGAGGGCGGTTTTGACGCAGGCGCGCGACGGCGAGGCGAAGCCAGATGGTGGCGTCGTTGCCGACGGCGCGGGCGGCGCGAAGCAGGGCGTCGGCGCCACCGTCGAGGTCCTGGCGCAGCAGGCGGGCTTCGCCGAAGTAGAGCCAGGCGTGGCCGTCGTCGCTGTCGAGGGCCAGGAGACCGCGGGCAAGGGATTCGGCCCGTTGGGGGAGTTGGCGCTGGAGGTAGTAGAAGGCGAGGCGAAGGACGCTGTAGCGCTCCAGCGGGGGCAGTGGGGAGGTCATGAGGGCTCCTCGGCGAGTTGGTAGACGTGGTGGAGGATTTCGGCGACGGGGTCGAAGAATTCGGGGGGGATCTGGGATTCGAGGCCGCAGTCGACGAGGGCGCGGGCGAGATCGACGTTGTGGACGATGGGGACCTGGTGGCGGCGGGCCAGAGCTTTGATCTTTCGGGCCGTGGGGCCGCGGCCGCAGGCGACGATGGTGGGGGCGGCCATCTCTTCGGAGCGGTAGCGAAGGGCGACGGCGACGTGGGTGGGGTTGACGACCACGGCGTCGGCCTCCTCGACCTGGGCCAGGCCGCCGGCGTCCTGGAGCATCTCGCGGTGGACCTGCTTTCGCTTTTGCTTGAGCATGGGGTCGCCCTCGCTCTGTTTGAATTCCCGTTTGATCTCATCTTTGCTCATGCGAAGTTTTTTGGCGTGGCGGTAGCGCTGCCAGATGAGGTCGGCGATGCCAAAGAGGACGAGGCCGGCGATCAAAAAGAGGGAGAGGGTCAGTGCCACCTGGCCGAGGGCGACGACGGCATCGATGAGGTGGCCGCGAGGGGTGGAGGCCATGGCGGGCAGGGCGTGGCGAAGGACGAGGATCCCCACGACCCCCATGACGGCGAGCTTGGCGCTGTTTTTGGTCAATTCTACCAATTTGGCGGGGGCGAATAACTCCTTGAGACCGTTGGCGATATTGAGGCGGTTGAGATCGGGGATCAGGGGCTTGATGCTGAGCATGGGACCGACCTGGAGGTAGGCGACAAGGGCGGCGATGATGAAGGTGGCGCCCAGAAGCGGGCCCATCATGAGGGCGAGGAGCGTCAGGGTTTCGAAAAGAAAGGGGGCGACGGCGGAAGGCTCGAGGTGGGGGCGGGTGGCGACCTCGATGGATTGCAAAAAGAGGGCGATCAGGCGCTGGCCCATGGCGGCGCCATAAGCGACGAGGACGGCGCAGGCGCTGATCATGACCGCCATGCCGGTGAATTCGGCGGAGCGGGCGACCTGGCCATCTTCGCGGGCCTTTTTCTTTCTTTTGGGGGTGGCTTCTTCGGTCTTTTCGCCGCTCATGGGTGGCCTCGCAGGAGGTGAATGAGGACGATGAGATCGTCGAAGTCATCGAGGACGCGGTCGGCGAAGACGGTAATGAGGACGTCGAGGCTAAGCAGGACGATGGCGCTGGCGAGGACCGCTTTAAGGGGCATGCCGAGGAAGAAGACGTTGATCTGAGGGGCCGATTTGTTGACCAGGGCGAGGCAGAGGTTGGTGAGGGTGATGGCGGCGATGACGGGAAAGGCCATCAGGCAGGCCAGGGTGATGGACTCGGCGGTCAGTCGGAGGATCTGGAGTGCTGCTGCGCTGGGATCGCCACCGAGGGTGAGGAATTCATGGGGCGGGATCAGCAAGAATGATTGGCCCAGGGCCATCAAAAAGAGGTGGTGGCCGCCGATGACAAAGAAGATCACGATGCCGAATTGGTAGAGGAAATTGGAGGTCGGCGAGATGCGTTCCGCCAATTGGGGGACCATGGTCGTGGCCTGGGTGAGGCCGGCGGTGTTGTCGATGATCTGGCCGGCCATGCGCAGGGCCTCGAAGGCGAGGGCGAGGAGAAAACCCATGGTGGCGCCGACGGCCAACTCCTTGATGAGCAGGGCGGTGATGGTGAGCGTGGAGTCGGGCAATGCGAAGGCGGCGCCCTGGGCCCAGATGGAGGGGTAGAGCACGAGGCCGAGGGTGAGGGCGAGGGCCATCTTGACGGTCTGTGGGATGGCCTGGCCGCCCATAAAGGGGAGGAGCTGGACCATGGGAATGAGCCGGGCCATGACCAGAGCCCCGAGGAGGATGGACTGGTGGAGGGTTTGGCGCAGGGCGTCGTCGGCGAGAAGATCGAAGGCCATGGGCTTAGAGGCCGGCAAAGCCGGTGTAGAGGGTGTAGGTGAATTGCACGATCTGGGCGCCGATCCAGGGGCCAGCGATCATGAGGCTGAGGAAGACGGCGACCAATTTGGGGACGAAGGTCAGGGTCTGTTCCTGGATCTGGGTAGTGGCCTGAAGGACGCTGACGACAAGGCCGACGCCCATGCTCGCGATCAGGGGTGGGGCGGAGGCCACCAGGATGAGGAGCATGCCCTCGCGGGCGATCTGGAGGATAAACTCTTCCATGAAGCGGCCCTAGAGGTAGCTGAGAATGAGGCCCTGGACGACGAGGTACCAGCCGTCGACGAGGACAAAGAGAAGCAGTTTAAAGGGAAGGCTAATGGTGGTGGGGCTGAGCATGTGCATGCCCAGGCTCAGAAGGATATTGGCCACCACCAGATCGATGACGATGAAGGGGACAAAGAGGATGAAGCCGATGATAAAGGCCAGGCGAAGCTCGGTGACCACGAAGGCGGGGATAAGGACGAGGAAGGAGTCGTCGCTCAGGAGGGGATCGTCGGGATCGAGGTGGGGTTCGCCATCGTCATTGCCATCGTCATAGCCATCGTCATCGGGGTTGAAGTCGGCGTTGTCGGGGTGGTGCATCTCCAGGGCCAGTTGGTGGAGCATCGCCCGGTCGTCGGGATCGGCGTGGGTCATCAAAAAGCCGTGGAGGGGCTGGGCGACGTCGTCGGCGATGGCTTCAAGGGTGGAGAGGTTGATCTGGACCTGTTCGGCTTCGATATCGTCGATATGAGGGCGAAAGGCGTCGTAGGTGTCGATGCCGATGGGGGCCATGATGTAGATGGTGAGGATGATCGCCAGGCCGGTGATGACCTGGTTGGGAGGCACCTGTTGGGCGCCGATGGCGGTGCGGAGGATGGAGAGGACGACGGCCACCTTGACGAAACTGGTGACCATGATCAGCAGGAACGGCAACAAGGCCATGGCGCCGAGGATGGCGATCATGGTCAGGGGACTGGTGGTGTCGGTGAGGCCGTCTTGAGCGACGGCCAGAGAGGGCCAGAAGATCAAAAAGAGGGGGATGAGGACGGCCAGGGCGCCGCGGATGGGAGGGCTGGTCATGACGGACTCGTGCGATCGTGGGGGGGACGAAGACGGCCATGAACTTATTATCGATGGGGCAGGGGGCGATCTTTCGCGCTTTCGAAAAAGGGTGGTCGGTGTGTAATTTGCAGGGAGTGGTGGTGGAAGCCGTGATGGTACGACGAGTTTGAGTGGACAAGGAGAGGCGATGAGTGAAGACAAAAAAGAGTCGATCAAAGAACAGGTGGCGGCCCGGTGTCGGCAGCGAGCCAGGGAGCATACGATCGCCGGTGGAGCGCTAGGGGCGGCGAGCATTGGTGGGTTTGCGGTATTGGGCTCGGTGGCCTGCCCGCTGTGCGTGGTGGCGGCGCCGGCGCTGCTCGGCAGCGGTCTGTGGAATGCAAGGAAGGCCAAGCAGAATGAGGAAGGTGATGAGGCGGCGCCCCTGGAGGGGGTCGATGGGTGTTTGGAGAAGGGCTAGAAAACGAGCGACGGTATGTTCAGTTTTTAATCGTTGAAACGAAACATGAAACGCTAAGGAGTATTTGATGACGTTGGAAGGAAAGCATATCTCGGCGGTGGTGGTGGCAGCGATGATGGTGGCCGGCGTGGCCTGCTCGTCGTCGCCAGATTCGGTGGAGGATGAGGTGGATCCAGAGGCGGTGGAGGCTCAGGACGAAGGTGAGCATGAGCACGATGATCATGGCGATCATGATCATGGCGACCACCACGATCATAGCTTCGATGATCCCGAGGAGTATGCCGAGAGGTGGAACGATCCGAAACGCGACGAGTGGCAGCAGCCGCAGGCGATTATCGACGAGATGGGCCTGGAAGAGGGCATGACCATCGCCGATATCGGGGCGGGAACGGGGTACTTCATCCCCTTTCTGTCGGAAGCGGTGGGCGATGAAGGACGGGTGATCGCCGTCGATATCGAGGAGAGCATGCTCGATTATATTGAAGCGCTGGCCGCGGAAGAGGGGTTGGAAAATGTGGAGACACGGCTTGCCGAAGGGGCATCGTCGGGGCTCGATGAAGCAGAGGTCGATCGGGTGATCACGGTCAATACGTGGCACCATATTCCGAATCGCGGGGAGTACTCGGAGCATCTGAAGAGTCGGCTCAAAGAGGGCGGGTCGGTGTGGGTGGTGGATTTTCACGAAGACTCGCCATCGGGGCCGCCGGAGCACCATCGGTTGGCGCCAGAGCAGGTCATCGAGGAGCTGGCCGCCGGTGGGCTGGCCGGTGAGACACGCATGGAATTGGAGCGTCAATACGTGATTGGTGCCGAAGCGGCGCGATGAGCGAGGCGGGTGATAAGCAAGAGCGGGTGATCACCAGCCTGGGGGGGATGGCGATTGTGGCGGGGTCGATGCTGGGGATCGGCATCTTTTTGACGCCGCCGCAGGTGGCGGCCCATATGGGCTCGGTGGGGGGATACCTGCTGGTGTGGTTGCTGGGGGGCGTGATCGCGATTTCGGGGGCCGTGGCTTACGCCGAGCTGGGGACGCGATTTCCGGAGGCCGGTGGAGATTATGTCTTTTTGCGCGAGGCCTTCGGGGCGCCGCTGTCCTTTGCGGCGGGGTGGTTGCTATTTTTCGGGGTATTTACGGGGTCGGTGGCCACGATGGCGGTGCCGCTTGCGGAATTTCAATTGCCGGTGCTGTTGGAACCGGTCATGGAGATCGATCCCCACCAGCCGTTGGTGGGGTGGGGATGGCTGGAGTTGACGGTGGCGCGAGCGATCGGAATTGGGCTGATCGCGGTGCTGACGGCGATCAATATCCTGGGAACGAAGCTATCGACAGGGATGCAGATTGCCTTGACGGGGGCGCCGGTAGTGCTGCTGGGGCTGGGGGCGCTGGGGCTGTTGATTTGGCACCCGGGAGTGGAGGATGGAAGCTTGATGACCAGCGACGGCGAGGGGGGCACCGCGGTGGGGATGGGTCGGGCGATCCTGGCGGTCTATTTTGCCTACGCGGGGTGGAATGCCATCGCCTATGTGGGCGGGGAGATGCAGCACCCAGGGAGCAGCATCCCCCGCTCGCTGCTTGGGGGAACGGCGTTGATCACCCTGCTCTATTTGCTATTGGCGGGGAGCTTTGTCTACGTGCTGGGTATGGAGGGGTTGGAGGAAACGATGGAGGCCGGTACGGCGACGGCGATGGCGGTGGCCGAGGGTCCGGGAGCCTATGGGGTGACGGCGCTGATCGCCGTGGCCTTGGTGGGGTCGCTCAACGGGACGATTCTGGTCGGGGGGCGCGTGGGGTGGGCGATGGCGAAGAAGGGAAGCTTGAGCGACGGGGTGGGAGAGCTCAGCGATCGCTTTGGGACACCGGCGCGGGCGTTGATCCTGCAGGGAGGGTTGGCGCTGATCCTGGTGATGACCGGCACCTTCGAGATGCTACTGGAGATGACGAGCATCGCGATGTTCGTGATGAGCGGGTTGACGGTGTGGGCGCTGTTTCGGATCCGCAAGCGAGATGGGGCTCACGCTCCCTACCAGGCGGCGGGTTACCCGTGGTTGCCGCTGCTCTTTTTGGCGATCAGCGTGGCCGTGGTGCTGGCGAGCATCTACCGGGCGACGACGGCGGGCTTCGACGCCATGGCAGAGAGCGTGTTTCCGTTGATGGGGTTGGCGTTATTTTTGGGCCTGTGGATGGCCCGTGAGGGGTGGGATCGCCTCAGGGCTTGAGCCACTTTTGAAACCAGCGCACAAGCTTGACGATATTGAAGATCACGAAGAGGGAGAGCAGGGCCGATAGGAGGACGTACCACCAGTGGTCCTCCGGCGTTTGGTCATCGTGGAGGAGGTAGGCGGTGGTGCATACGGGATTGCGATCGATGGCTCGTTGGACCTGCTCGTCGGAGGGTTCCGGGGTCAGCTCCTTTTCGTCGCGCTCCTCGGGAGAGGCCTCCTGGTAGCGCTCGTGCCAGTTTTGGCGAAAGATCTCGACGCGTCGCGCTTCCATGTCGGCGATGCGGCGCTCGGAAAAGTCCTCGCAAAATTGGGTATTATAGGTCTGGCCGAAAAACTCCTTGAGGCCATCAACGCGGTTTTGGGCCTCGTCGAAGGCCAAAAGGCGGCCCTGTCCGCGATAAAATTCGCGGTGTTCGTCGACGGGGACGCCAGGGCCCATATTGCGCCGCGGCAGGGTGCGGCCTTCCTCGAGTTCATCGCCGGCGTCGACGTCGCGCTGGACGTAGATGTCGGCGCCGACGAGGCGAAAGACCTCGTAGCGACTTCCAGAGCTAATGCGGGTGGGCATGCCCTCGATGGAGACGAAGGTATTGTGCTCCAGTTGGGGAGACCAGTCGGGGTCGTCGGCCTGCTTGATGGGAAATTCGGAGGCGTCGCCCAACTCGACGGGGTCGTCGGGTTGAAAGAAATATCGGACTTCGTCGCTCCAGTCGGTGATCACGGAGGTGACGAGGAGGACGATGATGATCATCAGGATTGGGCGAAGGACAGATCCCCGGTTGCGGGTCTTGGTCAACGCCTCCAATTCGGCGTCGAAAGCGGCGTCGCCCTCGTCGTCGCTTCGGCGCAAAAAGATATCTTCGACGGAGGGGCGATTGGAGGCCGGGGCGGCGTCCTCGGGAGGGGCGTCGTCGGCCGGTTGGGTATCGTCGTTATTGTGCTCAGTCATAGGGCCCGGTCTCGCAGTGAAGAAAAAACGATTCAATGGGCGGTGAGGCCATCAAGGCCTATAACAGCAGACCCGTCGATGCTCTTCCATATAGGGGGGAGTGCCGTGAGGTGTCCATGGGGAGGTGGTCAAAAATGTGTGGGTGGTGGTGAAAAACTGAGGAAAATGGGGCCGATGTCGCACCGAGGGTGCGACATCGGCCTTTATTTTCGGCATATTTTGGGATGGAGTCAAAATTGCATTATGCTGAGGGTAAGTGAGCGCGATGACCGGGATTTAGCGAGGAGGACTACGATGATGGGACAGACAAAGTGGAGTCGTTGGTGGGTGGTGGGCATGGTGGCCTGGATGGGGCTGGGGTGTAACGGAGATGAGGAGGAGGAGCCGGCGGAGGCGCCGGGCACACTTCTGGTTGGGGAGGCGGAGCCGGAGACGGATCCGCAGGTCAGCGAGGAAGATTTTGATGCATTTTCGGAAGACAACCGATCGTTTTCCTTTGACCTCTTTGAGGTGCTTCGGGCCGAAGAAGAGGGCAATATCTTTGTATCGCCCCATTCGATCTCGACGGCGCTGGCGATGACCTATGGGGGAGCCGATGGGGGCACGGCCGACGAGATGGCGCAGGCGCTGCGCTTTGAGGTGGGAGATGAGGTGTTGCATCCGGCGTTTAACCGTCTCAGTCGTGCTCTGGCGGAGCGCGACGAGGTGGAGCTGCAGGTCGTCAATCAGACCTGGGGTCAGGCGGATTATCCCTTCGTGGAGGACTACCTCGATCTGTTGGTCCGCCACTACGATGCGGGGATGTACGCCGTGGATTATGGCGACGATCCCGACGGGATCCGCCAGGGGATCAACGATTGGGTCCTGGACCAGACGGCAGGCCATATCGAGGATCTGTTGCCGCCGGGCAGCATCGACGCCTTGACGCGATTGGTGCTGGTCAACGCCATCTACTTTAAGGCTGATTGGGAGCGGCCCTTTAGCGCCGATCATACGGCGGATGGAAATTTTGAGCGGGTCGATGGAACGGAGGTGGAGGTGGAGTTGATGCGACATGAAGATCCGGTGACTGCCAGCTATGTGGACGATGGGCAGTCACGAGGGATCTCGATGGCCTATGAGGGAGAAGAACTGTCGATGGTGGCCATCAAGCCGGTGGAGGCCGACGGGTTTGGCGACTGGGAGCAGGATTTGGATCGCGAATATTTTGACGCGTTGCTGGGCGAAATGGACGAAGGGGTAGGAAATATTCAGTTTCCGAAATTCAAGGATGAGGGAGAATACGATCTGGTGCCAGTGATGGAGGCGCTGGGAATGGAGGAGGCTTTTGATGAGATGCGTGCTGATTTTGGCAAGATGATCGATCTGGATGCGACGGCTGAGAACCCGTTTATTACGGGGATCTTTCATCAGACATTTGTGGAGGTCGACGAAAAGGGAACGGAGGCGGCGGCGGCCACGGGAGTGGTGGTGGGAACGGAGTCGGAACCGATGACGGACTTTGAGATGCGCTTTGATCGGCCCTTTTACTACGCGATCTACGATCACGGCACGGAGAGCATCTTGTTTATGGGTCGGATGATGGATCCGAGCTGAACGATCTGGCGGCGATAATGGGGGCCGATGTCGCACCGAGGGTGCGACATCGGCCTGTAGTTTCGGGATTTTTTTCAAAAGGAGGATGCGATGATGGGACAGATAAATTGGAGTCGTTGGTGGGTGGTGGGCATGGTGGCCTGGATGGGCTTGGGATGTGGGGGAGAGGGAGAAGAAGAGGCGGTGGAGGCGCCAGGGACCCTGATGAGCGGGGCGGTGGAGGCGGAGACCGATCCCCAGGTGAGCGAAGAGGTCTTTGAGGCCTTTGCCCGGGACAATCGTGATTTCGCGTTCAATCTCTTCGAGGAGATCAAAGACGAGGAGGAGGGTAATCTCTTTGTGTCGCCCTATTCGATCTCGACGGCGTTGGCGATGACCTATGGGGGGGCCGATGGGACGACGGCCGAGGAGATGGCAGAGGCGCTGCGGTTTCAGGTCGGCGATGACGATCTTCATCCGGCGTTTAATCGATTGGAGCGGACGTTGGCCGATCGGGCAGAGGTGGAGCTGGAGGTCGCCAATCAGACCTGGGGACAGGAGGGCTATCCATTCGTCGAGGAGTACCTGAATTTGTTGGCCAGACACTATGGTTCGGGGATGTACGCCGTGGATTTTGGGGAGGATCCGGACGGGATTCGCCAGGGGATTAACGATTGGGTCGAGGCTCGAACGGCGGGCCATATCAAGGAGCTATTGCCGGCTCGGAGCATCGATGCGCTGACGCGACTGGTGCTGGTCAACGCGATCTATTTCAATGCCGATTGGGCGTCGCCGTTTAGTGCCAGTCGGACGTCGACGAGCAGCTTTGAGAGAGTGGATGGCTCGTCGACGGAGGTGGAGTTGATGCGCCACTCCGATCCGGTGGACGCCCACCATGTGGACGATGGGGTCTCTCGGGGGATCGCGATGCCCTACGAAGATGGGGAGATGTCGATGGTGGCCATCAAGCCCGTGGAGGCCGATGGGTTTTCGACGTGGGAAGATGAGATGGACCGGGCGTATTTCGATGAGCTGGTGGGGGCGATGGACGAGCAAAAGGGCAATATCTGGTTTCCGAAATTCGTAGATGAAGGCGGCTATTCGCTGGTGGCGCCGATGCGGGCGCTGGGCATGGAGGAGGCCTTCGATGAAGGGCGGGCCGATTTCGGAAAGATGGTGGACCTGGAGGCGACGGATGAACGCCCGATTATCACCGGCATTTTCCACAAGACGTTTGTGGAGGTCGACGAAAAGGGAACGGAGGCGGCGGCGGCCACGGGAGTGACGGTGGGGCCGACGTCGGCGCCGATGGTGGATTTCGAGGTGCGCTTTGATCGGCCCTTTTACTACGCGATTTATGATCACGGCACGGAGAGCATCTTGTTTATGGGTCGGATGATGGATCCGAGCTGATGCTTTTTGAGAGGTCGCCGGGACGTGCTATCGTCATGGCCAGTATGGCGATAGGCGTTCCGGCGACAGGTGAGCGATGATGTGGATGAAGCGATGGACTCGGCGGCTGGTGCTCATGGTGATGGCGGTGGCGCTGAGCGGGTGCAGCGATGGTTGTGGTGAGGAGGTGGAAGGGGAGGAGGCGGAGCCGGAGACGGTGAAGATGCAATTTGGGACCTTTCACGCCTGCGTGCTCGATGATGCCAGCCATATCTGGTGCGTGGGCAAAAATGATCGCGGTCAATTGGGCAATGGGAGCACCAGCGATCAGAGCCAATTGGTGCAGGTCTATGGGGCGGAGGAGATGGTGGGGGTGGCGGTGGGCTATTTCGATGTGACCTGCGGGTGGAAGGAGGGGGGAGAGGTGTATTGTTGGGGCAATAATGAGCACGGGATATTGGGGACAGACGATTTGGAGATGAGCTCCGTGCCCGTGGAGATGGAGGGACTTCCGGCGGTCAAAGAGGTGGCAGTGGGCGCCGATCACGCCTGTGCGGTGACCCGGGAGGGCGAGGTGTATTGCTGGGGTAGCCATCGGCAGGGCCAACTGGGCCTGGGCGCCGATAGCGAGGAGTGGGTGCGGACGCCGACGAGGGTTGAGGGGTTGGATCATATAGAGAGCGTGCAGGTGGGCGCGGAGTATAGCTGTGCGCTGAGCGGAGTCGGGGAGTTATATTGTTGGGGCACGGCAGTGCAGGGGCAGGTGGGGGCAGAGATCTATGGGGAGCTCTACGTCGATGAACCCCGGCGGGTGGTGGTGGAGGATAAGGAGGCGGTGGCGCTGGCGGTGGGCTTTGACCATGCCTGTGCTCTATTTGGGGAGCGACGCCAGCTCTATTGCTGGGGAAGAAACCGGTATGGGCAATTGGGGATCGGAGATCTGGATCCGCGCAATGGGCCCACGGAGGTCGCGGAGATGGCCTACGTGGACGAGGTGGCGGTGGCCACCGGCCAGAGCTGTGCGCGCATCGAGGAGGAGGTGTATTGCGCCGGGGAGGTGTTTGTGGAGGCCGGTGAGATGGAGGCCGGCAGTGCGGGGACTTATTTTACGCCCAGTCATACCCTGCGACATGCCCAGGAGTTGTGGACGGGGGTTGTCGGCATCTGCGGTCCGGCCCCGGAGGCCGGTGGTGACGCCGTGGCCTGTCGGGGCGTGCAGCGAAGCGACGACTGGTATGGCGACTGATACGGGGAGCTAGTGCTCATCAGCGGTGAAGCGCTCCGTGAGGGTGGCGGCGTAGATCTTGAGGCCATCGACCCACAGCGAGGCGTCGGCGCTGGCCTCCAGAGTCGATGCCTGGCGTTGGAGATCGGTGAGCGTAAGGAGGACGTCGGTCCGCTTGCTCTCCGGGGGAACCTGGCCGCGATAGCTCCACTCCAATTCCAGGGCCGGGGCGGGATGGTCCGATGAAATGGGGCTGATGTCGCACCCTGGGTGGTGATCGTAGAGGGCGAGGCGCAGGGTTTGAAGCATGGCTTCGATGCCCAGAGAGCCGGGCATGACGGGGTCCTGAAAGAAGTGGGATTTGAAGAACCATTCGCCGGGATCGATGGCTTTTTGTGTGCGGTAGGTCGCCCCCTGGGAGCGGTCCTGGCGCAGCGTGAGGTGGTCGATCATGCGAAGTTTTGTCGACGGCCAGGGATGATCGCCGTCGGTGGGGGGATGGTTGAGGGCGAGATCGAGGTTGGCGGAGGCGTCGAGGAGTGCTGCTTCGCCGTCGTCGACGGGGAGGCCGGCCTGGTCCTGGAGGGCTTCCCAGGGAAAGAAGCCGAAGGTGGTGTCCATCTCGAAGACCAGCTCGCCGTCGACGAGGCAGGTCACCTCAAAGGACTGGATGGTCATGGCGCCGGAGCTGGAGTCGCGGGTCATGGTGGTGTGGGTCTCAAAGACCTGGTCCTCGGGGGTGATGGGGCGGTGAAGGGTCGCCTGGCCATCGAGGTTGCGATAGTACAGCGGGGTGGGACTGGAGGGGATGGCCGACGAGCACAGGGAGAGCCATCCGCAGGGTTGGAGAGCGGCCTCCATGACGATGGCAGCGGGCATGGTGTTGAATTCGCCGGCGTCAAAATACCAGGCGTCGGTGGGGATGTCGTATTGGGCGGTGGCGGCGTCGCCGGGGCCGGCCTGTGAGGGCGGGGCGTCGGCGGCGATGACGCGGCTCATGAATTGATAGGGGGCGGCGGGGAGTCGCGGCATGCGCTGAGGGCCGTCGAAGCGCGCATAAGCGGGGCCGACGCAGAGGGTGGCCGGGCCCTCACCGGTGGCGCGCATGGCGATCTCGTCATGGACCAGGGATCCCTGTTTGAGCGCGCCATCACTGCGCGTGGTCGCACCCTCGGTGCGTCGAACGTCTCCCATGGGAGTGTCGGGAACGAGGCGCATTTGCATGCCTCGGCAATGAAAGGCCTTGAGGCCATCGACGGTGGCCAGGATGTCGGCGACGAGGGTTGGCTGGTCGCCATCGATGACCTCTTCGACGTAGATCTCGTAGATCAACTCCTGGCTGTCCGGCGTGGCCTGGCCTCGGCAGCGGAGATCGTATTCGACATCGGGGACGGGCTCAAAGCGCCATCCGTCGCGGTGGAGGGTCAAGCCGAGGGCGATCATGTAGAGGCTCATGACCTGCATGCCTCCCTCAAACATCAGGGTGCCGGGCATGCAGGGGTCGTCTTTGAAGTGGCCGTCGAAAAACCAGGCGTCGTCGTCGATGGCGTATCGGGTGCGCATGTAGCCGCGGTGGTGGGGGCCTCCGGAGGGCTCGATGGTCTCAACGTCGCCGATGATGCACATCTTGCCATGGTGCATGCGTGGGGTCTGGCGATGGCAGCAGAGGCGCTCGTAGCCCTCGCCGAAACAGATGCGAGGGTCGTCGCCGGCGGCAAAGGCCTGGACCTGGTCGAAGGAGAGCGATGAGGGGATGTGTTCAGGAGCAATGGGAGGCGGGTCGAGGGTGGCGTCGGCTCGGAAATCAGCGTCCTCAGGGGTCCAGAGGATGCCCATGGAGTTTTGGAGTTCCTCGTCGGTGAAGAAGCCGGCCTGGCCATTGCGTACGGAGAGGCGGAGTCGGTCGTCGACGCGGCAATCGTAGTGGAAGAAGAAGATGCGCACGTCGCCCTGATGGGCGTGGTCGTCGATGTGGATGTCGTATTCCAGGCGGTCGCCGGCCTGGGGGAGGCCGTCGCTATAGGTGAGGGTGCAGCCCAGGAGGCGGTAGATGCGGTGGCCTTCGTTGGCGAAGTCGGCGCCCATATAAGAGATGAGGAAGAGGTCGGCCTGGCCGGCCTCGATCATGACGCCAGCCGGGATATGGCCGCGGTGCAGATACCAGGCGTCGGCGGTGATGTCCGTCTCTGTCCACACCGTGCCCTGGCCGACGACGCCGGGGTCGGCGTCGAGGCCGACGACACGGTCGGCGAGGAGCAGCGGGGGCTGGGGCATGCGCACCTGGCGGGGGAAGCGATCTTGTTTTTCGAAGAGGGGGCCAAAGATGTCGGAGATGCTCCCCGAGGCGTGGGTTTTGAGATCATCGCGAGAGAAGGTGGGGCCCGTCGGGGTGGGCCGGTCAGACGTGGTGGATGGGCGGTGGGTTTGAGGGGTGTTTTGCGGCACCGAGGGTGCGACATGGGTCTTGTTTTTTGGGGTGTTATCGGGTTTTGGGGGTTGAAGGTCGAGCTGGTCTTGGGAGGGGGGTGGAGTGGCCTGTGAGGTCGGTGGTGGACTGCTGGCTGAGCCGGTGGAGTAAGCGCTCCAGGCGCGTTCCATCTGGGCGATAAAGGCCTGGTGGACCTGGGATTGGGACTCCATGACCTGGAGGTAGTGATGGAAGGCCTGGCGCTGATGTTGGAAGTGGGCAGGGAGGTGGGACTGGATGGGATTCGATGTGGCGGAAGGAGCGGGTTTTGGGGCTGATGTCGCACCCTGGGAGCGACGAGGGCCTGTATTGACGGGGGGGAGCGAGGGGGCCTTGGGAAGGGAGGTGATCTCGTCGTTCATGGTGTTTTCAGCGGTGGCGGTAGAAGAGGAGTTGGTCAGTTCGACGGGTCGGGGATGGGCTGGAAAAGAGAGGCGGCGCCCGTGGTCCTGTGGAGGAGCGGAGTCTTGGTGGGTGAGCTCGTCGATGCGGGCATTGAAGCGCCGGGCATTGATATCGACGCCGATGCTCTTGAGTTCGGCGATGGCGTAAGCGATGGAGCGGAGGCTATGGGCGTCGCCGCGGTCAAGGGAAATAACGCGGTGGGGACGGTCGCCGAGGGTGGTGTTGATCCAGGGTCGAAGAGCGGCTTGCGGGCCGTGTTCGACGAAGACGCGAACGCCGTCGTCGTAGGCGCGGGCAATGATCTTTCGAAAATCGATGGTCTGCGTGGCCTGGCCGAGCAAGGCGTCGGCGACGGCCTCAGAGGTGGGCTGGTAGCTACCGTCGAAGGCGTGGCTGTAGAGACGTCGGTCAGTGGGATGTGCCGGGCGGGTATGGATGTCGCGCCACAATTCTTCGATGGCCTCGACCTCGGGGCAGTGGACGGCGATATCGTAGTTGAGGTGGTGAGCGCGGTGGTCGTGGAGTTGGGGGAGAAGGCGCTTGAGATGTGGCGGATAGCCACCGATGGCGGCGTCGTCGTTGGCGTGAATGATCAACAGATGAACCAGGGGCTCGTCGGCGAGGGCATCGCGGAGGGTGGAGAGGTCACCGACGACGCGGTAGGTGGCCCAGGAGGGGGGCGTATTCTGGGGCAGGTGTGGCTCCCAGGGGGCCGCAAGAGCCTGAAATTTGGCGCCGAGATGGCGGGTAAAGATTTCGGCGTCGTTAAAATCCTTCATCAGGCCATCGAAGTCTCTCCAGACGCCGGTGGCAAAGACGGCGTTGGTCTCGCCGCTGCTGAGGCCGATGGCGGCGTCAAAGTCGACGTCGAGGTGGCTCATCAGGCGGTTGTGCCACTGGCTCAGCACGGTGGAGCCGAAGAGCTTGTCCGTTGGCGTCGGCGGGGCGTTGGTATCGGGATGAAATGTCCAGCGGGTGGCCTCCTCCAGGCCTTGGAAGTCGCGTTGGAGTTCGGTCACCAACTCCGGGAAGGCCAGGCTGAGGGGACGTCCCATACCATGGTAGGCAGCGGCGGCGCCGGTAAAGACCTGGGCGATCTCACCGCCGAGGGATTCGGTGGTGGGAAAGACCCCGGAGGGCAGGGGATGGCCATCGCCCAGAGCATTTCGGGTGTGATGGCGTCGCTGCTGGAGTTCGTCAGGGGTGTTGGCGACGGTCCAGAATGAACGATCGCCGACGGTGAAGGAATGGACCTTCGGGGTGTCGGTGGCCACTGGCCGAGGGTGGCGTTTTAGGGTGGTGTGAGCACGGGTCGATGCGGCACCGAGGGGGCGACATGGGCTAGATATGGTGGGGGTTTTCTCGATTCCGCGGGGTGAGGATGGGCAGCGCGGGAGGGCATGGGTCGGAAGGGCGATGGCGGATGCGATCTGGAGGAGTCCGGTGGCGCTGTGGGCCACCGGGGTCTGGGGTCGCGTGGTGCAGCCGGCGGGTGAGGCATTGAGTTCGATGTCCTCGATGTCGGCGAGGATGGGGAGGTCCGCATCTTCGGCGAGTTGTCGATGGGTGATCACGAGGGTGATGGCGGCGTCGGTCAGGGGTCTATCGGGGGGCTCGATGTTGGTGCGGCGGTGGGCATCGGCGGTAGCCATCTCCACGGCACCGACAATGGCGGTGTCGAGGTGACCATCGGCAATGGCGCGGTGGGCTTCGTCGAGGGCGATGATGCCGGCGTCTTCGGCACCGGAGGTGACGAAGGAATGACCCTGGAGGTCAAAATGGGCGTTGAGGCGGTTGGCGACGATATTGGGGAGGGCGCCAGTGACGGCCGGTGCGCTCAAAGGGGAAGCGATGGCATCTTGGACCGATGGGGGTTGATCGGCGGCGCGGGCGCGGAGGCCGTGGCGGCAGATGTCGGGATCGGTCTGCATGCCGGCGAAGACGCCGGTGCGTTCGGGGTCGGTCCAGCCTAGCCCTACTGGCTCGACGGCGTCGATGGCGCTCTGAAAGAAAGCGATCTGCTGCGGGAGAGTGTCCTCCAAATCGCGGGGGGGAAAGCGCAGGTTCTCCAGGGGGATGGAGAGGGTGTCGAGTGGATGGACCCCGGTGGTTGGAGTGCTGGATTGGGCCTCGTTGAGGAGCCAGGTCGCATGGTCGCTGGAGTGGTCTTCGAGGCCGGTGGTGATATCGAGACCAACGACGACAACGTCGCGAGAATTAGGGGCGATGTCGCACCCTCGGTGCGACGATTGGGGGGGGCATGCGGCCAGGTTTTGGAGCACCAGATGGCTATTGTTTCCGCCAAATCCAAAGGCGGAGAGAGCGCAGGTTTTGTTGTCTGTCGTCCAGGGACGGGGTTTGGTGACGAGGTCGAAGGGGCCGTCGGTGAGGGCGTCGATGGGATCGCTGCAGTGGATGGTGGGCGGGAGCACGTCGTGCTCCATGGCGCCCAGGAGTTTGAGGAGGCCTGCCATGCCGGCGACGGTGATGGAGTGGCCCATATTGGCCTTATGGGAGCCGATGGCCAGGGGGTGGGTGGGGGAGAGAGCTTGTTGAAGGCTCTGGAGTTCGCGTCCGTCGCCAATGGGGGTTCCCGTGGCGTGGCACTCCACGAAATCCAGGTCGTCGGCCGTGATGTCGAGGGATTGGTAGGCGGCCTCGATGGATCGGGTTTGGCCACGGCTGGCGGGGGCCAGAAAGCCCTCGGAGCGGCCATCGTTGGAGAGGCCGACGGAGCGGATCACGCCGTGGATGGTGTCGCCGTCGGCGAGGGCGTCGTCGAGGCGTTTAAGGCCGACGAAGGCGGCGCCCTCGGTAGGGATGAGGCCGTCGGCCTGGCGATGGAAGGGACGGCTCTGGCCGGTGGGGCTCAGTGCCTGGAGGGCGTCAAAGCCGGTGTGGAGAAAGAGGGGGTTGGCGCGATTGGCGGCGCCGGCGAGCACGAGGTCGACGTCGCGGCGGCGGAGTTTTTCAAAGCCGATATGGAGCGCGTAGAGCGAGGAGGCGCAGGCGGCGTCGAGGGTGATGGTTTCCGTGGTGTCCGGGCAGCGATCGATGGCCTCGGGGATGAGGCGAGCGGGGAGGCCACTCATGAAGCGATCGCGGGGATGGGATGGCTTCTGGTCGTTGCGCCAGACGGATTCCGACCATTGGCTCAGGCCCTCGGTGGGCAGCGAGAGGTTCCCAAAGACGATGCTCAAGCGTCCGCGATCGCGCTTGTTAATTGAGCGATAGGCCTCGTATGCCGTGTGGAGCGTCCAGTGAAAGAGGGGATCGAGGGCGGCGATGGAATCGCTGTCGAGGGATAGTTTAGAGGGCTCAAAGGCAGTATCGAAGCCTGTGACGTAGCCCGCCGGGTGGTTCCAGTCGGGGGCGTCCATGGCCAGTGCGGGGTCGACGCCCCAGCGTTTGGGGTCAGGAGGGGTGAGGAGATCTCGACCGCGGAGCAGGTTTTTCCACAGGGCCTGTGGAGAAAGGGAGCCGGGCAGCACACAGGCCCGGGAAACAATGGCAATCATAGGAGAGACTCTCCGTGAAAGTACATTTCCAGCCCGCGCATCGATGCGATGCGTTGGCCGGAGGGGTCGAGCCAGTCGATATCAACGACGAGTCGGTGGGATGAGCACTCCCGGGTGTTCAGGACCAGGTCGAGCGGCGTCTGGGCGCTGAACTGGGGGTCGAGATAGAAGATGGCCAGTCGAGTGGGGAGGTTGGGCCGGCCCTGTTGGGCGACGCCCTGCAAGACGGCGAGTTGGAGTCCGGCGTCGAGGGCGATGGGGATAGTGGTGGGCGCAATGGTGGCGCCGGCCCGGTCCTCGCGAAGCCCCGTGAGGTTTTGGAGCACCTCGAAATCCTGGGTGTGAAAAAGGTAGTTATTGTAGGCTTCTTGCGCCTCCCAGGGGGCGACATCGAGGCTATTTTTGGCGGTGATCGGGGCGGGAGCGGGAGCGGAGCGTGCGGTGGCCTGGTAGTGGGATTGATCGGGGCTACGCAGGGAGATTTCGAGGGCATCGCCGCGGTGGTGGGCGAGCCAGTGGTGGTTGTTAAAAGGAGGCTCGTCGGAGTCGAAGTGGTGGAGGACCACGCCATTTTGCATCTGCAGGTCAACGAGTTGGAGCGATGGATCATCGGTGATGGAACGGGCCAGTGATAGGGCCTCGAATCCGGCGTAGGCGGCGGGAAGGACGGGGGCATCCTTGATGGTATGGCCCGCTAACTCGGGATGGGCGATGGAGTCGTAGCTTCGGCGAAGGCGAAGGGGCGAGTTGTCGTCGAGTAGACCATCGCCGTAGACGACCTCAACGGGGCGGTCGGCGGTGCGCCACTCGTCGACGAAGGCCTGGGCGCCGCCGTCGAGATCGATGAGGGAGATCCCCTGAGATTGGAAATGGGCGCGAAGCGAGTCCTCCACCATGCCGCCGTCCCATGGACCCCACCCAAATGCGCGGATATCCATGTGGTGAGCGGGTGATGTCGCACCCTCGGTGCGACATGAGCGCAGATATCCGGCGACTTTATTGAGGGTCTCGTTGGCCATGGCGTAGTTGACCTGGCCGACGTTGCCGGTGCGTGCGGCCACGGAGGAAAAGAGAGCGATCGTGTCAATGGGGTCGTCGCAACTGACCTCCAGGAGAGCTCGGAGGCCGTCGACTTTGGTCTGGAAGACGAAGTCGAATTGGTCGTCTTGCTTGTCGGCGATGCGGCGGTCAGCGAGGACGCCGGCGGCGTGGACGAGCATGGTGGGGGCGCCGTGGCGTTGGCGGATGGTATCGAAGGCCTCGCCCAGGGCGTCGCGGTCGCGTACATCGGCGCTGAAGTAAGCGGTGGTGGCGCCAGCATTTGTGATGGCCTCGAGGGTGGAGCGGATTTCACGCTGTTTGAGGATCTGTTGGGTGCGACGGCCGATGGTCGCCAGGTCGGGGGGTTCGCCGTTGGCCTTGGCGGCGTTGATCAAGGCGCGCTTGAGCTCGGCATCGTCAGAGGCCTGGTGGGTGTGAGCTGGTTCCTCGGTGAGTTTTGTTCGGCCCAGGAGGAGAATCGTCGGTTGCACCTCTCGGGCCAACGCGATGAGGCATTGAGCGGTGACGCCGCGAGCCCCGCCGGAGGCGACGATGATATCCTCGCTGGTCAGCGGCGTCTCAAGGGTTTCCACGGTGTCGAGGGTCGCCGGTTGAGATGTCAGGGTGCGGCGACGGCCGTCGAGGTTGATGCCGACTTCGATGTGGTGGCCGCCGCGGAGAAGTTCGTCGGCGAGGCGGGAGGCGAGGTTTTCTGGAGAGAGGTCTTTGGTGGCGAGGTCGATGGCGCGAACCTCGGCATCGGCCCATTCGAGATGGGCGGTTTTGGCCAGGGCGGCGAGTCCGCCGAGGTAGGCCTGGGCCTCAGAAGGGGCGGGCGAGGAGGAGTGGCCCAGGTGGCCGCCGCCATCGAAAGCGATGACGAAGGTCTGAGCGTCTCCGGCGATGGTTCGGGCGTATTGAAAGGCCCGGCGTTGCACCGCCAGCGCAGCATCGATGGTGTCGACGGGGGCCAGGCCCTGAAGATCGATGAGCTGAGCAGGAGGCTTGTCCAGGTCGTCCAGGGAGTCCACCAGGTGCGTTTGGTAGCCCGCGTCGGTGAGGCGATGATTTAAGGCATCACCGATACCGTGGCCATCGTCGATGATGGCGATGGGGGTAGGGTGCAGGATATTGACACCGGTTGGCGTGGCCGCTGCCAGGCCGGGGACCCAACGGGCCGGCCGGGCAGCGGCTTTAGGCTTTCCCAGGCGTTCACCTCCGGTGGAGGGGTCGGCATTGGGTGGAGGACCCCCGCCTGCGTCCTGCAGAAAGTCCACGATTTCCCCCAGTGTTTTGAGCGAGGCCATATGGTTGGGGTCGAGGTCCGGGAGGGTGGGCACTTTGTCTTGAACGGCGGAGAGGATTTCGACGCGTTTGATGGAGTCGATCCCGAGGTCGGCTTCCAGAGCCATGGAGGCGTCGAGCATGTCGGCGGGGTAGCCCGTTTTGTCAGCGACCACGTTCAAAAAGACGTCGTCGATCGAAGCGGTGGAGTTGTTATTCGATTCGGTGGGGGGTGCTGGCGTGCCGTTGGCTCCGGCGTTGGGGGCAGTAGCACTGGTGTCGCTGGATTCGAGAAAGTCGACGATCTCGCCCAGTGTCTTGAGCGAGGCCATATCATTGGGGTCGAGATCCGGCAGTGAAGGCGCCTGTTCTTGGACGGCGGAGAGGATTTCGACGCGTTTAATGGAGTCGATCCCGAGGTCGGCCTCCAGGGCCATGGAGGCGTCGAGCATGTCGGCGGGGTAGCCCGTTTTGTCGGCGACGACGTCGAGGAATAGGGCGGCGATATCAACGGAGGTCGAGGTGGACTCGGCTGATGGTGCGGAGGTGGCCTGCGTGCCCGTGGGTGGAGCCGTTGAAGGAGTAGCGGGCTGTGCAGGGGCCGGGGTTGCGGCGTGCGTGGCTCCGTTGGTGGGGGAGTGATTGGTGGGTGGAGCCGGCGAAGAAGGGGAGGCCGGGGCTGTTGGTTGGGGCTGAGGGGGCGCGGTCTGAGGGGGCGCGGTCTGAGGCGGGGTGGGGCGGGCCGGTGCTGGAGGGGGCGTAGTACTTGGGAATGGCGAATTTTGGCGGTCTTGTTGGACCCTGGGGGCGGCATTTTCCTGGTCTGAGGGGGTTCCCTGCCACTGGGCGAAGGCGCGTTCCATGGCCTGCATATAGGCCATCTGGGCCTGGCTGACGGATCGCTCCATCATTTCGAGGTAGGACTGATGGCTTTCGGCAAGGGAGCGCTGGTATTCGCGAAAGGCCTGGGCGTCGGCAGAGGATTGAGAATCGCTCATGGGAGCTCCATTTGTGGGAGGGGTTGCGTGGTTCGTCGAGACAGGTGGTTGGGGGGATGACGACGGTGTTGGTTCGAGATCTGCGTTGTTGGGGCTATGCGAGGGAGAGGCAGAAGATGCGGGGGGGGCTTTAGGCGCCTGGGGTGGAGAAGGCATGTTGCGTTTAATAGATTCGGCGATGGGACCGGAGGTGGTAGCGTTTTTCGAAGGCCGTCCATCGGCGCCGTCCTCTGGGGGATAGGGACGCCCCACATTGGCGCCATTGAGGGTGACGGTAAATGGAGAGGTTTCGTCGTCGCGGGGATCTGTGGGACGGGCGTAGCCATCCCAGAGAGCCTCGAAATTGAGGGGGACGCCCATGGCGGAAAGTTGAGCGAGGGCGTGTAGTAGGGCGGTGACGTCATCGGTGCCACGGCGATCCACGGAGAGCGCCTGGGGTGGGTTGTCCTGGTCCGCAAAAATTTGGTCTACCAGCCGGGAGAGGACCTGTCCGGGGCCGACCTCGATCATGACGTCGATGCCGGTGTCCGCCATGTTTTCAATCATGTCTGAGAAGCGCACCGAGTTTTCGATCTGAGCCGTAAGGGTTGACGCGATGGTATCGGGATCGTCGTCGTAGGCGTTAGCAGTGGTATTGGCGAAGACGGAGAGCGAGGGAGAGTGAAGCGATTGCTCGTCGAGAAAGGCTCCAAAGGGTTCGGAGGCATCGGCGACGACGGGGGAATGAAAGGCGGTATCGACGGGGATGCGCTGAAAGGCCACCCACTGCTCTTCGAGTTCGTCTTCGGCGGATTCGATGGCCTCTGTGGGGCCAGAAATGACGACCTGGCGGGGGCTATTGTCATTGGCGATCACGACATCCGGGTGGTCGGCCAAGAGTTCTTCGAGGGTGTGGGCGTCGCTTCGGACAGCGGTCATGGCGCCATCGGTTTCAGCTGCCGCTTTTGCCATGAGTTCACCGCGGCGTCGGGCGGTGGGGAGGAAGGTCGAGTCATCGAGAACGTCGGCGGCATAGAGGGCGGTCAATTCACCAAAGGAGTGGCCGCCGACGGCCTGGGGCTCAAGGCCCAGTTGGGTGAGTAGGGCCAGGCGGGCGGCACTGTCGGCACCGATGGCCGGTTGGGCCCACTCAGTGGCGGTCAGTGCTTTGGTCTGTCGGTCCCGTTCGTCGTCGTCGAATGCAGGAGGAGGAAAGACTTTGGAGGAAAGGTCGAAGGGTTGATTGGCGGTCTGTTCCCAGGCGTCGGCGGCGGCGTCGAAATGCATGGCCAGGTCGGCGCCCATATTGACGTATTGACTGCCCTGGCCGGGGAAGAGAAAGGCGATTGATTGGGGAGCGTTGCCGGTGGAAAAGTGGATGCCATCGGGGTGATGGAACGGCTCCGAGGGTGTAGCATCGAGCAGGTTTGATGCGGTGTTGAGCTGGTTTTGGAGTTCCTGGAGGTCAGCGGCGATCAGGCTGATACGGTGAGAGCAAGAGGGGTCAAAACTCGTTTGGCTCTCGTGGGCGATAAAGGTGTGAAGTTGGCCCTGATGAGCAACGTTGAGGTCGTCGGGCAGCTCGTTGCGGAGGTCCTTAAGAATGACGTTGAGTTCGTCAGGGCTATCGGCGCTCCAGGCAAAAAGTTCATGGGGGAGTGTGCGGCGTCGAGGAGGGCGCTGTCCGTCACCGGTGTACTCCTCGAGGATGACGTGAAAATTGCTGCCGCCAAACCCAAAGGAGCTGATCCCGGCGCGACGG
>CAYQBU010000002.1:53278-63538 GCA_964415785.1 uncultured Bradymonadales bacterium | reverse complement strand
AATACCATTCATCATCGGTCTGAAACATATCTTTGCTGAGCAATTCGGGCTGTGTGCGGTCGATATCGCCGACCTCCTGGGCGCATCCCCAGGTCAACCCAACTGCGACCAGCAAGGCCAGACCGGCCGTTAGTCGCCATGTTGGCATGAATCTCATTCTATAATCTCCTCTCTAAACCGGTGGTGAGCACCGAAACAATTGCCGACGTGATGGCCGGCTTCCGCGATCAGTCGTTGACGCCACACTAAGTCATTCAACTTTCGTGCCGTCGACTCACAACTCATTAGATGTCGCGAGACGGTGTCACAGAAGAGCGAAGATACCCCCTTATTGTCAAGGGCACTGCCCGTATTCCATCGCGGTGGTCCTTCCCTTTCCCTCTGGCGATCACCGCCGTTAATAATCTCACACCCCTCCTCAACGCTCCCCCTTCAGTCCTTGACACTGAAACTCGGGGCTTAGTTTTCTCCGGAAATATTTTTGGTGAGGCCTTATCACGGGTCGACAGGGGAATTGTTGCGGAACTTGAACCGGCGCTTCTTTTTCGCTAGTCGAAGCGGCGCTCGGTGCAGGCGCGTCCGTTTTCTTGCCCCGTGTGGTTTGATGGTTTTTTATGGAGATTTGTAATGTCACTCGCCGAACTTGCCCTCATCGCTGCCCTCTACGGCCACTTGGCCGGCGGGGGGAGTCTCGATATCGATGACCCCGAATTACCGCCTATTCAAGAAACGGGCATCGCTTCCTGGTATGGAGACGGTTCCTGGCACGGCGATATCACGGCCAACGGCGAGACCTTCGATCCCCATGACTATACCTGCGCCCACCGCCATCTTCCTTTCGACACCATGGTCCTCATCGAAAACCCGGCCAATAGCCGTCGGGTGTGGTGCCGCATCAACGATCGCGGCCCCTATGCCATCCACACCGACGACGGCTGGGATTATGTGGTCTCCAACTCACGCCACAAGGATTGGACGGCCATCCTCGATCTCTCCATCGCCACCGCCGAGGCCCTTGAGGTCGGCGTCCAGCAGGTTCATATCCGCTACTTTGACCAATGGCGGCCCTCCGGCTTTCACGTCGCCAGCATGACTCCCTAGACCCTCGCCTCCTCGCGCCTATGAACCCTTCCATGCGTCCATTGCTCCTTCTCTTGCCCTGCATTTTTATGTTGGGGGCCTGTTCCACTACCCAGAGTTGGGTCGGAGGTGGCGACGCCAGCACTGCGGCGGCGGACCAATCCTGCCCATCAAGCCCAGGGGCCGAGAGTTGCCCGTCTACGGAGAAGGCCGTGGCCCGGGGCATCACCGACCACACCCTCGACCGCGCCCATCGCCTCGCTGCCTCCGCCGTCGAAACGACCGACGCCTCCGACGATGAAAAGGACGCCCGCCCGCGACGGCCCCATGAATTGACCGAGCATATTGCCGATGAGCCCATTGACCCCGCCGCCGGCCGGCGCCTTGCGGCCGATGACCCCCTGGTCGAGGAATACCTCGACGAAGAAGATCTCGACACTGGCGACAGCGGACGCTTCTACGAAGGTCATTTCGACGACGAGGCCTCCACGATCATCGCCCACTACTTTCCCGGCGATCACCTTCGCTTCCATCACGGCGACCAACTCCTGGCCTCCGCCCCTCTCGACGACTTCGATGACCACCTTCCCGATGGGGATATCTTAGACATTGAGACCGGACCCGTGGATCTGGTCGCTGGCGACGGCCACCAGCTCATGCTCGTCCAACGTCGCACCGACGATGACGGCATCCAGACCTATTATCTGACGATCTATAAGCTGATCGCAGAGCGCATTGGCACCATCTTTTCCAAGCCCATCGCCCACCGCGACGACCAGCAAGCCCTGGTCCGGACCCTCGATATTCGCGTCCTCCACGGCACGGATCACCGCGTCATCGAAGCCATTCCCCTTGATGATGATGGTCAACCTGCCGGCGACCCCCAACGCTATGAATGGAATCCCTGGGAGGGCGTTTATCGCCTCCCCCATGCCCCACCGACCGCCCCCGACGACCCCGTGGCATGGCTCAACCCTCAGTCACTCACGGCGGCCTTCTCCACCACCAGGTGATCTTCGCTCCAGGCCAGACGAAGGGCTTTCTCCTCCTCGCCACCCAGCAGATAGGAGACCAGCGGACGCAGCACCTCCCGATCCAGCACCTCGTCAATGGCGTTGACCGTCGACAGGTGGCTGACCTTCGCTTCCAGTCCCCTGTGGAGCGACTCCTCGATCTCCAACTCCACGCCATATTCTCGCCTTAGATTGGCGCATAGCCGGTCCAATCCCTGCTTGAGCACCGCCAGAGAACCCGATTTTGGATCGGCGGCCAACGACTTAAAGGGGATCACTACATCGACCCCACTTCGAAGTCGGGCCTCCAATTCCATGGCCTGATCGCCGCTGACCCAGGCCCCTTGTTCTTTTTCTTCGTCGCGCCGATCGCCAAATCCAATGGAGCCCTTGCGGCCCTGATCGGCCTCTCGATGCAGCGTCAACACAAAGATCGCATGAGAGGCATCTCCACGATGACCATGGGTATCGACGATTTCACCGTCCTCCATCACCTTGAGGAGCCGGTCTTGAATCGTCTCATGGGCCTTGTCAAAGGCCTCCAATAACACCACACGCCCCGGTCGCTGGCGGAGGGGAGTGACCAGGCAGTCCTGATCGTCGTAGCCCACATATCCCGGCGGTGAGCCGATTAGCCGACTCAAGGTATGGGCCTCCTGAAAATCACTCATATCGATGCGCAGAAGCGCTCGCTCGTCGCCGTAGACCTCGGTGGCCAGGGCCCTCGCAGCCATTCCCTTGCCCACCCCCGCCGGCCCCCGAAAGACCATCGCCGCCAGCGGTCGCTGCGAACTGTGGCCCTGAAGCCGGCTCGCCACCAACGCATGGGCGATGGCCTCCATCGCCCGGTCCTGACCGACCACCGATGCCTTGAGGCGCTCGTCGAGGTTTCGCCACCAGCGGGCCTGATCCTCGAGCAGACGCTCCATGGGGATCGCCGTCGCCAGATGGATCTGGGTGGCCACGTCTTTGCGATTGACCTGCACCTGGCGCTCCTCGTCCGGCAGCCCTCCGCCCAATGGATTGGCCCGCTCGATACAGGCGTCCATCAACACCTTTTTGGCCTTGTCCGGCAGACGTCGCTCCGGCAAGTAGGTCGTCGACAACTCGATCGCCGCCTCCAACGCTTCATCGGAGATGTCGACGTCGTAGGCCTCCTCAAACTCCGGCACCAGAGATCTCAAAATATGGCGCACCGTCTCGTGATCGGGCTCCTCTACATCGATGCGCTCAAAGCGTCGCTTCAGGGCCGGATCCTGTTCAAACCAGCGACGGTATTCATCTTCCGTGGTCGCTCCAATCACCGCGATCTGGCCTGACGCCAGAGCGCGTTTGAAGTGATTGGGGATCTCCGCCGGGGCGCTTCGACCAGAGCGCGGAGCAAAGACGACGTGAGCCTCATCGACAAACAGGATCACATTCTGACTCGCCTCCTCCAATAGAGTCGTGATCCGCGCCTCCAGATCGCCGCGATAACTCGTCCCTCCCACCAGCGATGCCCCGTTGATCTCGACGACCCGATAGTCCTTCAACGGCTCCGGGGCCTGACCGGAGGCGATGACCTGGGCCAACCCCACGGCCAGCGCCGTCTTGCCCACCCCCGCCTCTCCGGTCAGCAGTGGGTTTCGCTGCTCGCGCCGCATCAAAATATTGCACACCCGTCGAAGCTCGCGCTGGCGTCCCACGATTGGCGGCAGCCGTCCCGACAGCGCCTCTTCGGTCAGATCGCGTCCCAGCATCTCCAACGTCGGCGTCGCCTTGGTCTGTGAGGCATGGCGAATCGCCGCCTCCAGCGGGGCCACGTCGGCCAATACCCGGGGCTCGCCCAACGCCTCTCGAAGCGACTCCTCCAGGCCCAGAGCCTGCATCAACTCCAACGACGACCCCCCATCCTCCAAAAAGGACTCCACCAGATCGTATTCGCCGACCTCTTCGTCGCCCCGGGTCTCTGCCCTCTGCAGCATCCGAATCATCCGCGGCGTCAGCGTCTTTCGACCCAGTAAAAAGGGGGGAATGGGGTCGGGCTTGGTTCCGATGAGGCGAATCAATTCCTCGCGAAGCCGCTTCGGATCCAATCCGCGAGCGCTCGCCGAACGCCAGATCACCGAATCGCGAATGGCCGCCATCATCGCCACCAGGTGGGGGGTTCCCAAAAAGGAATTGCCATGGCTTGCCGCCATCTTGGCTGCTCCCTCCAAAATTCGCGTCGAGGTGCCATCAAACCCCTGGAGCTTCAACAACCCTCGATCGTCAAAAAGGGCGTCTCCCTTGCCCTCGTCCAGGCGCCGGATCGCCCACCGGATGGACGCCGACTCCACCGCCTCCACCCGCCATAGCAGCGCTCGCCGTACCTCATCGACCCCCACCTTTGGCTCCGCCGATGCGCCCTGGGCCACCGCCTGGCTCCAGGCTTCTTCCAGGATGCGACTGAATCCCCGTGAAAAAAAGTCGCGATGAAAAGCCGGGGCCCGCAGGCTCGCCGTGCCATCGATTTCGCGGGCCAGATTGCACAGCCGCCGACGCATCTCTTCGACCTCCAACTCGCCCCCACCGGCGTCGACGATCGCCTTGCATAAGGCCTCGTCGCGCCACTGATCGCAATAATGAGCCAGTAGGTCGATGGGCATAAAGACGCTTCGACCAAACTCGCCGATGCGTTCCCCAATATCGCAAAGGCCTTCATATAGGTCGTCGCTGAGCGCCGATGAGGATAAGGTCCCATCTGTTTCAAAAGGAGAATCCCGATCGCTCATCACTTGGTCCCTCACCGCTGGGGGGTCGACTGACTTAATAGCTGGTCGCTCTTGGCAGACCGTGGGCCATTCTATCGCATCTTCGCCCCCTCGGAAAATGGCCCCTGACTTTTTTCAGGGCTGGCGTCTGGCGCAGGCCACCAAAAACCCACCAAATCGGCCCAGTGGGGTATCGCGACCCATGAATTCCAGATTTCTCAGCGCCTCCGCCACCCCCGGCACGCGATGGGCCGCCGCCGCCGGCGTAAAGATGCGAACCCCCGACCACCCCTCGATCTCGACGTTCGTCGGCATATACCCCATCACGTCCTGGGGCGTATCCCAACGCGTATAAACCGCCGACTCTCGGGTCTTCGTCGAGATCTTTTGCGGGCCCGCCATCTGCTTGACCAGGTACCGCAGGCTCTGGGGGTTATAGAACTCCAAAAAGAGCTTGCCCCCCGGCTTGACCACCCGTCCGCACTCCGACAGCGCCCGCTCGATCTCCTCGATATGGGCCAGGACCTTAAAGCTATAGACCACATCGAAGCTCTCGTCTTGGTATGGCAGATCCGTGGCGCTTCCCTCCTCCACGTCCAAGCCGCGCTGTTCGGCGACCTCCAGCATTCCGGGACTGATGTCGATGCCCTTGGCCCGTCTCGCCCCCTGCGCCACTCGCTCCAGCAGCAGGCCCGTTCCACATCCTACCTCCAGGACCTCCTGGTTCTGGATATGGGGCCACAACAGATCGACCTGCAGATCATCGATGAGGCGATGATAGCCCTCGTGGCGTTCCTTTTCGTACCAATCGGAGAATTCGTCGTAATAACTCTTATTGTCCTGAACGGCCATATGGGTTCCCGCTGGCTTCGTATGGTGTTGGCATTCACCACCATTCTTTATCGCGCCACGGGACTTGCCGCAATTGCTTCCCGCTCTCAATCCCCATCGCGCTGGGAGGCGATCGACTCCACGCGTTGGGATCGCCTCTCCAGGCGCTCTCGGATCTGGCGCAATTCGCCATCTTCTTCGGCAAAGTCCTCGGGCGCCAGACCCCGAAAACTGCGACCATGCCAGCGCTGGGCGTCTCGGTGAAGGCCCGCCAACTCCCGATGCACCTCCTCGCTCCGATCTCCCTGGCGGCGCAAAACCCAGACCCACTCCTCATGGAGCTGAGCCAGGCGTCGATGGCGCCGCATCAACTTGCGGTGAATTCTGCTCTCCTCGCCCACCATGGCAACACTTCGACCGCTCAGTAGACCCTCGTAGGCCTCGTAGTGCAGCCCCAACTGGCGATACTGGCGCTCCATGGTGCGCTCAAAGGCCTCCACCGCCTGCTGAGAGAGCCCCTCATTGTCTTTTTCTTCCACCTCTTCGACCGACGTCGTCGCACAGCCCTGTATGAGCATCACCACCACCATCACCCCGATGCACCACCAACCCCGTCGACTCCATTGCATTGCCATAATCCCCCCGGATCGCTGCTTTATTTGATATTTCCACTACGACTCTTCAATACTCCCTCTATAATAGAGAAGATAGACACCTTTCGATGGCTGTCAGTGTTTCGCTATCACGCGATGGTTTAACCCCCTAATCGCCGGGTTTCAGTAATTTTGCATTTTTTTGTTATTTGTGTAATTTTGTGGGGTGGCATTCACCTCCCTTTATCGACTCCCCACCGGAATTCATGGCCCATCGCTACGCCATCGCCCACCTGACGCTCCTGGTCACCGCCTCCGCCGCGGCCTGGCTGGTCACCCATGGATTGTGGACCCCTGTGGCCCACGCCCAGTCCTGCCAGACCCATCCCGGCTCCCTCTCCGAGCTGGACGCCGACGACTTGATGCTCCGCGGCGTCGCCTGCTTCGAGGAGGAGTCCTTCGACTGGGCCCTGATGTATTACCAACGGGCCTACGAACGGGACGACGACCCCTTTCTCTACGGAGCCATGGGGCGATCACTTCAGGAATTGGGCCTGTACTCCAGTGCCCAGGCCTCCTTCCAGCGCTTTTTGGAGAGCAACCCTCCACCCACGCCCAGCAGTGCCGAACGCATCGACAACCGCGTCGAAGAGCTCAACGCCATGGCGGACGATGAACTGGCCGTCATCACCCTGGGCCGCCCCCACGACCAGGCCCGGGCCTTCCTCGTCCTCGACAATGGCGAGCGCTATAAATTGGGCGCCTTGCCCACCACCTTGACCGTCGATCCGGACCAGGACCTGACCCTCGAAGTGCGCGCCCCGGGCTACCGCCCACGCCAATTTGAGATCCATCCCCAGAGCGGCGACCCCACCCGCCTCGACCCCACCCTGGTCGCCGACGATGCCACCCTGAGCCTCGACGATCGCAGCCGACGCCGCCTGGGCCTCGGCATGGGCACCACGGGCTTGACGATGGCCACCGCCGGTGTGGCCTTTTTCGCGATGGGCTCCCACCACGGCTCGCGGGCCAGCGACCTGGACGCCGACGACTTCGACGAGCTCAGTGACCTCGACCGCCGCCAACGCCACCACCTCGATCGCCAGGACCGCTACCGGCGCCTCGGAATCGTCGGTGCCTCTGCTGGCGGCGCTCTCCTTCTGGGCGCCACACTGCTCTACCTGCGAACGTCCTCCTCGCCCTCCTCCATCGACGAGGCCTCCGCCCAACGCCTCCAACCCCTGGCCAGCCCCCGCCAGGTGGGCGTCCAATTCCGCTTTTAATGGCCACACTAATCGCCCCATCCCCCCCCTCCGGGGGTCTCGATGATCACGGCATCGCCCCTGTCGACCTGCACCGAGCCCTTCGACGGCAACGCCTCCCTGTGACCATCGCCATCGACTCTCCACTGCTCGCCCACTTTGCCGGGCTCGCCACCGGCCAGTCCATAGGGCCCGCGGCGTCGACGCTCCGCCATCACCGTCACCTGGGCGGGGGCATCAAAGACGTAATGGCGTCGCACGCCCTGCCCCCCTTGAAATACTCCCTTTCCACCGGATCCGCGGCGTCGCTCATAGGCCTTGATCCGAAAGGGATAGGCCTGTTCCAGGGCCTCCACCGGCGTATTGAGCGTATTGGTCATATGGGTCTGGATCCCATCGGCGCCCCGATACCCCGGGCCCGCCCCACTTCCACCGCCGATCGTCTCGTAATAGGCGAAGGCCTCGCCGCCTCGACCGCTATCGCCACCGATGGTCAGATTATTCATCGTCCCGCACGACGCCGCCGGAATGCGATCGGGTAGAGCCTTTGCCAGCGCTCCCAGGACGACATCGGTGATCCGCTGGCTGGTCTCTACATTGCCCAGGGCCACCGGCGCCGGTGGACGTGCATCGACGACGCTTCCCTTGCGGGTCTTGACCTCCACTTGCCGCATATACCCGCCGTTGGTGGGCAGGGCTTCGCCCATCAAGCAGCGAAAGCAATATAGCGTTGCCGACACCGTGACCGCTCGCGGCACATTGAGCGGCCCCCGCACCTGATCGGCGCTTCCCCGAAAATCGACGATTCCCCGATCTCCACGCAGCTCCACCTCCGCTTCAATGGAGATATCGCGCTCCTCATAGCCGTCGCCCTCCAGCCAGTCCTCAAATGACCAGCAACCGTCGGGCATCTCGTCGAGAGCTGCGCCCATATAGCGCTGGCCATAGTCCTGCAGCGCTGTGGCGGCCTCCAAAAGCCGATCGCCGCGCCGCTCAAACTCCTCGACAACCCGGCGCACCCCACGGCGATTGGCCGCCCACTGGGCGCGAAGATCACCGCGGCGCTCTCCCGGCGTGCGGCTGGCCGCCGCGATTGCCTCCACCACCTCCTCGCTCCAGCGCGTCGGCCCCAGCCGAATCCCCTCCTCATCGATATGATCGCTGACCGAGAGACTCCCCGGCATCCGCCCCCCCACATCGGCGTGATGGGCTCGATTGGCGACGTAAAAACATAGCTCTCCGCCCAGATAGACCGGCGACACCAGGGTGATATCCGGTAGATGCGTTCCTCCCTGAAAGGGATCATTTAGCACCACGTGATCCCCATCCCTCATCTCCACGGCCTCCATCGCCGCCGCCACGCTCATGGGCGTGGAGCCCAGGTGCACCGGAATGTGGGCCGCCTGCGCCACCATCTCTCCCGTGGCGTCAAACAGGGCGCACGAAAAATCTCGCCGCTCCTTGATATTGGGCGAAAACGACGAGCGCATCAGCACGGCGCCCATTTCCTCGGCAATGGAGTCAAAGAGATGGCGAAACACCTCCAATTCAAAGCCCTTCATCACCTACTCCTCGTCGCCGCGCCTCAGAATCAAATGCTGGGATCGCTTCTCCACCTCCCAGCCCGCCAGAACCACCACCGTGCCGCTATACTCGCTGACGATCGCCGGTCCCTCGATGCGCTGGCCCTCCCCGATGGCCTGGCGCTCATAGATCGGTGTCTCCACGGACCCGTTCCCCATATCAATGCCTCGATGGGCCACGGCCTCGACCTGCGCCTCCACTGGATCACTCCATGCTTCTTCGCCATCACCTCCGCCGCCCCCTTCGGCGACCTCCAGTGGTCGATGCACCTGCAAGCGACACCGAACCAACTCCACCGAAAGGGTTCGGTCGCAATAGCCGTAGGAGGCTTCATGGCGCTCGTGGAAGACCTCTTCAACCCGCTCCCAATCTTGGCCGTCGAGCCCCTCACCCAGGACCAGATCCAGTGAAAAGCTCTGCCCCACGTAGCGCAGAGACGCCGTCCACTCCCGCTTCAGGGCCTTGCGGCCCATCTCATCGATGGCGGCCTCCACCCAACGCTGCTCCACCTCCCGAAGTCGATGCCGCGCCTCGTCGTTTTCCGAGGCCAGCTCCTCCAGATTCAATAGCACGCTCTGAGAATACATCCGCATCGGTGGCGCCTGGAGCATCCCCATCGCCGAGCACAGCCCGGCGTGGCGGGGAATTATGACCTCCCTCATCTCCAGGCGCTGCGCCAGTCGGCACCCGTGCAACCCCCCGGCTCCCCCGAAGGCCACCAGCGCGTGGTCCCTCGGATCTTGACCGCGGTGCACGGAGATCACCTTAATCGCCCGCACCATCGCCGCGTCCGCCACCTCCAGGATCGCCCGCGCCGTCTCCTCCACCCCGCGCCCCAGTGCCTGCGCCACCGTTCGCACCGCCTGTCTGGCCGCCCTCCCATCGAGCTCCATATCGCCGCCCAGAAAATACCCCTCGGGAAGCGTCCCCAGCACCACATGAGCATCGGTCACCGTCGCCGCCGTCCCTCCTCGCCCATAGGCCGCAGGTCCCGGATCGGCGCCCGCGCTCTCGGGCCCCACCCGCAGCGCTCCACCGCGATCGACGCGGGCCCCCGGCCCCGCCCCGGCCCGCCCCGGGGGGGGGGGGGCGGGGGGGGCGGGCGGGGGCCGCCGGCGGGGGGGGCGGGGCGGCGGCGGCGGGGGGGGCCCGGGCGGCGGGCGGG
>CAYQBU010000002.1:18447-53268 GCA_964415785.1 uncultured Bradymonadales bacterium | reverse complement strand
CCTCCGTCACCTGTGGCTCTCCGCGGGCAAGGCTGACGTCTGTCGATGTCCCTCCCATATCGAAGGTGATGATCGCCTCTCGCCCCACCTCCCGAGCTGCCTCCAACGCCCCCACGACCCCGCCGGCCGGCCCCGACAACACCGTCTGCACGGGCTGTCTGGCCGCCATCGCCGCGCTGCACCGCCCTCCCTGAGACTGCAGGATATCGAGTCGGCCCACCCCATGTAGCCGCTCCTCCAGACGCTGGAGATAGTGATCCATCACTGGACCCACATAGCCGTTGATCGCCGTCGTCGACATGCGCTCGTATTCTCGAAGCGTCGCCGACACCTCTGTCGACGCCGTCACGTGCCACCCCACCTGGCGCCCCCGAAATGCCCTCACCAACCGCTCTTCATGGTTTCGATTGGCGTAGGCATGAAGCAGGCAGATCACCACGGCCTCCACACCCAGGGCCTCCATCTCCTCGATCGCCTTCTCGATCTCTTCTTTCCTCAGCGGCCGGAGCACGCCTCCATCATGTCCGACGCGCTCCTCCACGCCGATCACATGGCCATCCTCCACCACCGGTCGCAACCCCTGAACGTTGAATTGATATAGCTCTGGCCGATTCTGCCGACCCAACCACAGGACATCTTCGAACCCCGCCGTGGTCACCAGGCCCACCTTGGCTCCCTGGCGCTCCAACAGCGCGTTGGTGGCCACCGTCGTGCCGTGGATCACCTCCGCCAGCCCCACCAGGTCCTGTCCCATCTCGCCGATCCCCTCGGCGATCGCCCGGGAGGGGTCGTCGGGGCTGGACAAGACCTTGCGGGTCTCCATCCTCCCCGTGACCCCATCCCATCGCACCAGGTCTGTAAACGTTCCCCCCGTGTCGGCCCCCAGCCGTCCCGGTGCATCTTCCTCGTTCACGGAAAGACCCCGCGCTCCACATAGACCTCGTTGAGACGCCTGAGCGCCACCGCCAGGCCTGCCGTTCGGTTGTCGACCCCGTGCTCTCGCGCAAAGGCTCGCATCTCCTGATAGGCCATCTTGATCTTGTGCTGGAGCCCGTTGTCCACCTTCTGCAGCGGCCAACTCTCGGAGCGCTTATTCTGTACCCACTCGAAATAGGACACCACCACACCGCCGGCATTGGCCATGATATCGGGCAGCACGTCGATCTCGCGCTCTTGGAGCACCCGATCGCCCTCCAACGTCGTCGGCCCATTGGCCCCCTCGACGATCACATCGCAATCCAAACGCTTCGCCACATCGGCATCGATCTGCAGCTCCAGAGCCGCTGGAATGCACAGATTGCACTTGATGTCCCAGAAGGCGTCGTCGTCGATCTTCTCCGCTCCCGGATACCCACCGACCCCGCCGTGTTCAGCGACCCATCGGCTCAACTTCTGGGGATAGATCCCCTCCGGGTTGTAGATCGTTCCCGTATGGTCCTGCACCGCCGTCAGATCGGCACCTGTTCGGTTGAGGATCTGGGCGCAGTGGCTTCCCACATTGCCAAACCCCTGCATGATATAGGAGGACTCCCCAAGGCGCAGGCCGTACTCATTGGCCCACTCCTGAATGGCATAGACCATCCCCTGACCGGTGGCTTTTTCTCGGCCCCGACTTCCCCCAGAGGTGATGCTCTTGCCGGTGACGATCCGTCGCTTGGCATTCTTGTCGATCTTGCCCTGCATATTCATATAGGTGTCCATCATCCAGACCATCGTCTGGCTGTTGGTCCCCATATCGGGCGCCGGGATATCGTATTCAGGACCAATATTTTGCCCCAGTTCATGGGTAAATCGACGGGTGATCGCCTCCAGCTCCGTCTTGGAGTAGTTGCGACCGTCGATGCGAATGCCCCCTTTCGCCCCTCCAAAGGGCACGCCCGCCAGCGCACACTTATAGGTCATCAGGGCCGCCAGGGCCTTGACCTCATCGAGGGTTACCTCGTGGTGATAGCGCATCCCCCCCTTGTAGGGGCCCATGATATTGTTGTGCTGGATGCGATAGCCCGTAAAGGTCTCGTATTTGCCGGAGTCTCGCTTCACCGGAAAATTGACGATCACCTCATTTTTGGGTTCGCTCAAGATCAGCTCGACGTGATCCTCCAGATCCACGTGCTCCAGCGCTTCGTCGAGCTGCTGGAGGTGAACCTTATAGAATTTGGCGTCATCGCCATTGAGATCATCCTGGGGTTGACTGGTCTTCATTGCCTTACCTCATCTTCAAAGTCGAATTCGTCTTCCAATTCATCGGGATCTACATCGGGTTCATCATCGAACGTCGTGGACTCCTCCTCGCCTCGCTCGCGCCAGTGGTAGGGGCCATTAAACTCCAGAACATTACCGCGCCAGCCCACCGTGAAGTCGTAATAGCTATCCTCTTCGTCTTCATAGACATAGCCGATACGCGCCACGATCCAATCGGGGTGGTCCAGGGGGATTAGGCCCATGGCCTGGCGCTCATCGGCGCCCTGGCCGATCTCCTTGAGCTCCGCGACTCGCCTCTCAAACTCTTCTCCCTCTAGCTGGGCCCAATCGCCCTGTCCACTGAGCAGTCGCCGGGCCATCTCATACTCTCCGCGCCGAATATGATCGTCGAAGCGAAGGGCCAGACTCATATAGGGATCGTCGCGAAGGGCCCGTTGTACAGACTCCATCTCCCAGTGGCTCACCTCGACCTCAATCTCGCCGTCGTCGTCGCGCGTCGACGTCATCAACATCGTCAACTCTCCCAGGCGCTCTGCGTCGGGCGCTCCGAAATGGGTCGTCAAATGCCACTGATCGAAGCCGCCAATATCGCCGAAATCGATATCCTCCTGATCGACGTCCAGCCGCATGGGAAAGGGCCGACTCTCATCCAACACCTCGCGCCAGGCCTCCACCTGTGCGGCGAATGCGTCGCTGTCGACCTGCCCCTTTAGCCGGTCATCCAACTTGTCATAGGCCCTCGCTTCCTCGCCCTCATGGAGGGCCATGGCAAAGGCGTGGCCCTCGGCCTGAACTTCCTGGGAGACCCGGCTCAACTCCTCGAATTCCGAACAGCAGGTAGCGGCCCGAAACACCCCCAGCCCCAGCAAAATGCCACCCACCAACAAGACGATCGCACACCCCACTCCGCCGATCTTCAAGATCGTCGACCAGGTATTCTTCCCGCCTCCGTGCGTCTTTGGTTTATCGTTGCCCATCGCGACCTCGTGCTATGCATTCACGTCAAAAAGGCGCCCAATTTATCCTTCATGCTGCGCCGCGGAACAACCATCGGCACTGCGGGGCCGACGCTCACGGCCACCACGCCATCCTCTTCATAACCATCCAATTGGCCATCGACCACCCAGCGCTTGAGCCCGTCGAGCACCAATCGCTCAAAGGCCCGGCCCTGGCGCTGGCCATAGCGAAGGGCGTTGGGTGTTACGGCCTCGCGCATCACCGCGCGACGGGTTAGTCCCGTATACGCCCGCGGGCCCACATCGCGATGGCCGAGGCCAAAGTAGCTCTTCTCCAGCGTCGAGACCACTACCGCCCCGCCCTCGTCGAGATCCAGCACTTCTTCATCCAGCATCGCTCGCCTCGCCTCTGCGCCCCCTCCAGCGTCGCCGAGCCCCTCGGTCGCCAGATCGCCCAGAGCGCTGAGGGCTTGCCGAGTGCCCTCTCGAGCTCGCCGCATGGCGGCCACCGTTCCATAGATCCAGCCGGTACCAAAACTGAATCCATAGCGCGCCGCCGGCGCCGCCGAAGCACTGATTTTGAGCGTTCCCACTTCCTGCACTCGCCACTTCATCGACGCCATGGCATCCACACGCACCTTCTCTGGCCTCACCGCCCCCACTTCGTCTCCCACCAAGCTCTCCTGCGTCGGCAATGGCCACAGTCTCAAGCCCGACGCCCCCGACCGATCGCTTCGCAGGTAGGCTGTGGTCACCTCTCCAAATAGGCGATCACCGCCCACGAGCGCCAGGCGCTCGGTCCCCCGGCCAAGGAGCTCCTCGAGCAACTCCATCGCCGCCCAGGGATCACCTGGCCAGGTGTGAACCCTCTCCGCCAGGGCTTCCCATCGCCGCCCTTGCCCCTCCATTTCCAGGGGATCGACGACCACGGCCAGCGCTTCATTATTCATATCCACCAACCTCATCTCGGAACGTTCACTCGCGTCGTCGCCGACCCTACCGCCCTGACCATTCTTCATCAATACGTCGACGGACCGCATTGCCCATCAACAAAAAAACCGCCCTTATCAGGCGGTTTTTTTTATCTCTTTTCGCTGCATTACACCAGCAAATCCATGGTACTTCCTAGGGATCCACTGACTCTCCTACCAGCTCCAAAAACCGCTCCTCTGTCAGGTCACTGGTCAATGCGTAGGTCACGCCTGCGTCCTGCATCACCGCCACGCCATAACCCTTCTGGTTGAGCCAGGCGATATCGCGATCGGCGACGCGGCGAAGGTTTTCGCGGGGCACGCTCATGCCCTCGCCGTCGAAGAGCATGGCGCTCAACCGCGCTCCATCGACCTCGTAGAGCAAAAAGGCCGCTCGCTGATCGTCGACGTGAGCGATCCGGCCGCCCAGTAGATTGACCCGTTCATCATCGAATTGAGGCAGGCGCACCGAGAAATCGACCTTATCGTCAAACCAGCGCTGCGCCTCATCGCGATCCGCCGTCGTCACCTCCAGCGGAAAATTGCCCTGATGCCAATCCACCGTCGAATCGATCACCGTCGCCGGGCTACTGGCCGCCGGGGCTACCGTAAACTCTGGCAAGACCACCACCAGAGCCACCGCTGCTGCCAGAGGTCCAACCACCCATCCCGCTCGACGAAGGGGGAGCCGTTGCCAGAAGCGCTCCGACTCCCCGGTCCCTTCCTGGCGATCAACCTCATCCAACGACGCCAATATCTGACTTCGAAGAGCCTCTGGCGCCGTCTCTCCACTCAGCGACGACTTGAGATGTTCGCGAAAGCGAATCCGCGACTGCACTCGCCCTCGACATCCCTCACACCGATCCAGATGAGCTTCCATGTCCGCGCTCTCCCGAGCGCCAAACTCATCGTCGATATAGGCATCGATAAAAGGCTCAAAATCCTCGCATCCCTTGCCGTTCTGCTGTGCTGTCTTGGCCACAGTTAGTCCTCACGTATACGTCGCAGATGGGATTGCTTCCCAAACTTCCATTAACTCGCCTGCGCCTTTTTCTCTCGATAGGCTTTCAGGCTTGTCGTTCCCTCTTCCTGGCGCTCCTCCGTGGCGTCCGCCTCTTGTTGCTCCTCGCTTTCGTTCTCCGAGATATAACCCTGAGACTTGGCGTATTCCGACAGCTCCGACTGAAGCATCCGGCGACCGCGATACAATCGGCTCATCACCGTCCCAATCGGGCAGTCCATGATCTCGGCAATCTCTTTGTAGGCAAAGTCCTGAAGGTCAGCCAACAGCACCACCATTCGGAAATCCACCGGCACCTCTTCCAGCGCCTCTTTGACCTCGTCGCCGAACATCTTGAAGTAGAGCTGCTCTTCCGACTCGTAGTGCTCGTGGAAGGGCGTATGCTCCGGGGCTTCCGCCCGCTCCTGAAGCGGCCGATAGTCCTCATCGATCAGGTACTCTTTTCGCTTCTGCTTTTTTCGGTACCGATTGATGAACGTGTTGTGCATGATCTTAAACAACCATGCCTTACAATTGGTTCCGTTTTCGTATTTATCGAAGTAGCGAAACGCCTTGAGCATCGTCTCCTGGATCAGATCCTCGGCGTCGCTCTCGCTTTTCGTCAGTCGTAGAGCCGTCCCATACAACGCATCGATATGGGGGACCGCTTCCTTATGGAAAGCATCATCTTGCGATTTCGATTGGCTATTGATGTTGAACATTGGCAAATGCCCTTTTCATCAGGATGCCCGCCACTTGCATCGCGACCTACTACGAGGTGCTGGGGGTCGCGAGGGTGGTCTGGGGCTGTGCTTCAACCTTGCACCTCATACAACCAAGACGCAGGGCGATTCTATTTCATTCAAATCAAATTAATCCGCTCCGAACATAATCCCCCCGTCGGCGATCGCCGGGGGGATCGGGGAGGTCCGAGCGCAGGTTCGATCACCCGTTGAGGGCTTCTTTGGCCGGCGTATAGGCCACGCCCAGACTGTCGGCGACCACCGGGTGTACGCAGGCTCCACCATAGGTATTGAGGCCTTTGAGTAGTGCCTCGTCGCCCTGCATGGACTCCACCAACCCCTGGTTGGCGATATCCACACCGTAGGACAGCGTCGTATTATTGAGCGCGTAGGTAGAGGTCCGAGCCACGGCTCCCGGCATATTGGCCACGCAATAGTGAACCACATCGTCGATCACGTAGGTCGGATTTTCGTGCGTCGTCGGCTCACAGGTGGCGATGCAGCCGCCCTGGTCGACCGATACATCGACCACCACGCTGCCCTCAGGCATCGCCGCGATATGCTCCCGGGTCACCAGATGGGGGGCCTTGGCGCCGGGGATCAAGACCGCTCCCACCACCAGATCGGCGTCCACCACCACGTCGGCGATCGCCTCGCGATTGGAGTGCATGGTCTGAATCGAGGTGCCAAAGACATCATCGAGGTAGCGCAAGCGGTACAGGTCGATATCGACCACCGTCACCTTCGCTCCCATGCCCACGGCGATCTTGGCGGCATTGGTTCCCACCACTCCACCGCCGATGATCACCACATTGGCCCGGGGCACGCCGGGCACGCCGCCCATCAAAATCCCCTTGCCCCCTTGCTCTCGCTCCAGGCATCGCGCCCCCACCTGGATCGACATCCGCCCCGCCACCTCACTCATCGGCTCCAACAGCGGGAGGCGTCCATCTTGAAGCTGAATCGTCTCATAGGCCACGGCCGCCACCTCTCGCTCCAGCAGCACCTTTGCCAGCTCCGGCACCGCCGCCAGGTGGAAATAGGTGTAGACGATCTGGCCCTGCTGCATGCGATCGTATTCCGGCTTCAGCGGCTCTTTGACCTTGATGATCATCTCCGCCGTCTCCCAGACCTCGTCGGCCGTCTCCAGGATCGTCGCCCCCACGGCTTCGAAGGCCTCATCCGAGATCGCGCTCCCCTTTCCGGCGCCGCTCTCCACGAAGACCTGGTGGCCATTTCGCACGTATTCGCTGACTCCGGCGGGAATCAGCCCCACGCGGTACTCATTATTTTTGATCTCTTTCGGGACACCGATCTTCATGGTCCTCTCCGCGGGCATATCTAAAGTAGTTCAAACGTCAACGGTTTTTCGGGCAGGCTCTGCTACGGCGGACTATAGGATAGCTGCTGGAGCGTTGACAACGTCCCCCGCCTGCGCTCGCGCTTGTCACCCCTGGCTGCCCTGTTTAAGCTCTCGGCGGATCACTTCTCTCTGTTTTTACGAGGTCCTCATGTCCACCCATCAAACCCTTTTGCAACGACGGACCATCCAGCGCTTTGCGGATGGCCCCATCGATGAAAAAGCTTTGTTTCGCGCTCTGGAGGCCGCCCTTCGAGCCCCCAACCACAAATTGACCAACCCCTGGCGCTTCACCCGCGTGGGCCCCGAGGTCCGCGCCCAGTTGACCGAGTTGGGCATCCGACTCAAATGCGCCAAAAAGGACAACCCCACCGACGATTATCGCGACTTTCTCCAGGCCAAATTTGGCAACCCCGCCGAGCTCCTGGTCGTCAGCCAGATCCTCGACGACGATCCCTTTCGCCGAAAAGAGGACTACGCCGCTGTGGCCTGCGCCATCCAAAACCTCTGCCTATCTCTATGGGCCGACGATATCGGCTCCAAATGGGGCACCGGCGGCCTCACCCGCCACCCCGACACCTATCGCTACCTCCAAATCGATAGTGACATCGAAGAGATCGTCGGCTTTGTCTGGATCGGCCAACCGGAGACCGTCCCCGACCCACCCCGCGACCCCCTCGACCAGGTCTTGCGAACTACGGCTTAAGCAACATCAGCGCTCGCCAGCATCGACCTGAAGGCGCTCGGGAAAGATGCGAAAATCGGCGGCCTCTCCCAGCGGTTCCAGCAACGTCCTCAACTGCCGGCGGCGGACCTCCTCGTCGGCCCGTATCGCCGCCAACCGGTCCACGTCCTCGGCCAGCGCCGGGCGTGCCTCCATGGCCTCCTCGACGCGCATCACATGCCACCCAAAGGAGGTCTCCACGGGCTCCGAGAGCATGCCAAAGCCCTGCGTGTCGACCGTCGCCTGCGCTGCTTGCGCAAATTCTGGCACCACAGAGATCCAGCCCTCGGGAAGCCCCTCCGCGAAATACTGTTCATCGGGCTGGGGAAAGCGAAGATGGACGTTGACCACCGCCTCCAACCCCGCCGGCAGTACCTGCTCATTGAGCCTGCGCGCCTGCTCACGCAGTGCATCGTCGGAGGCCCGATCATCGAGGTCCTCGTCACGTATCGCCCTCAAGATCGATTCTCCCTCAGCCAATAGCCCTGCCGTGTCGAGGCCCTCCTGTTCGGCTACCTCTTCATCGACCATCACCGCCAGGTGGCTGGCCCGAAATCCCGCCGGCGAGCGTCGCCGCTGGGCCATCTCCGCCGCCAACTCCTGGCGCCGCGTCTCGCTTCCCCGGGCCTCGGCCTCCACCTTTTCTTTAAGAAGTCCCGCCACCAGACCCTGCTTTTGCGAAAAGGCCACCTCAGGCCGCGCACTCAGGCCCCGGCGATGAGCTTCATCGGCCAATAATCGCCGCTCCACCGCCGCCTCCACGGCCTCTTCAGCACTCCATCGAGGCTTTTTTTTCCACAGTCGAAGCACCTCGTTTTTGGTGATCCCTACCCCATCGACGGAGGCCACCACGTCACTGTCGTCCACCGTCAACGACTCCCAGGCCTCCTGCGGGGCGGGATAGTCGACGCCCGTCCTCTCCCCTTCACAACCCATCACCCCCAGGGCCGCCAACATCGCCACTGCCATCATCCAATGCCCAAACCTCATGCCCGTCCTCACTGTCCTTTCTCCTGTGCTCGCGATGCCAGGGCCAGCCGAGAGATATCGACGCCGGCGCGAACCACCAAAAACGCAATCAACAGTCCCAGAAGTCCGGCCACATAATCAGCACTGGCCAAAAACTCGGTGGCTCGGAAAAAGAAGTACCCACTGCCCACCAAAAAGCCCAGACCCACCACCTCGTAGAGCATCGCCCGCATCACTTCCCCCTTTGTTGTATTATCTCGATGTTCATAGGACGCCCTCAAAAATCATGGCCGCCGTGGCGGCACTCAACAAGATCAGCCAGATGGCCACCCGCCGCCTCAGGGCTCCACCGCGACTCAAAAGCGCTCGCAGCTTCGCCCCCTCCGGCGGGCCCCGACGGTGACGATCCCAGTTGAGGGCCGGCAAGATCAGCGTCATATACACCACCACCATCCAACTGAAGGCCATCGCAACGGCCACCAATGTATGTTGGCGCCTCTGCACCCCTGGCTCTTCGGTCAACGCCAGCGCCGCCTCCACCGCCGGGGACCAATAGACGCCATAGACCAGCAGTGCCCCCAGGGCGGCGACCACCGCCACGCGGCGGGCCACAAACCGATGGAACGCCCGATCGATGTCGGCCTCCTCGCTCAGCGCCACCTCCGCCGTCTCCAACTCTTGGGCCTCCCACTTTCCCTCGCCGGCGGGCACCTTCAATGCCGCCAGCAGGTAGATTAAGAAGGTCACCGCGCTCAACCCCATCGCCAGGGGCTCTCCCATCGCCTCCCATTCCGGGGCCGGCAGCATCGCCAGGCCGGGCAAAAAACTCGCCGGCACCAGCGCCAAACGCCCCGCCGGATGGCGCCACATCGCCCCCACCACCAACACCGCCAGGGGCACTAAATAGGCCGCCAGCGCCGCTTCCGAGCCGTCTTCGCTGCGCACTTCGATCCACACCCCCACCCCCAGCCACTGCAGCCACAGGCTCAGGGCCACCACCACGTAGACCGCCAACCACCGACGGTGGTAGCGCGCCGCTCCAAAGGCCGCTTCCTGGTCGCGCTCTAAGTTCTGCTCTCCATCTGCACTCACCGATGGGTCTCCTACATCCTCCGGGGGTTCAATCGACGATCGGCCAGGTCACCACTTCCTGCTCTCCATCGCGGATCACATTGACCCGGATCTCGCGGACATCATTAAGGGCTTTCCAGGCATTGAGATAGTCGTCGGGCTTCTCGATGCGCACCCCATTGATATGCGTCACCACGTCGCCCACCGAAAGCCGCCCACCCAGATATTTGGCCGACGCCTCGGTGAGCTCCACCACTTCAAAGCCCACGAAATCCTCGTCCTCCAAGACCGGCTCCACCTCCACGTGACGCATCACCACCGACGGCCCCCGCCGAAGCAGGGCCGCCAGGTGAGCTTCGCTGATCGTGTCGTCCACCTCCTCCAACTGCTCCTCGTCATCTCTCTCCACGGTTCGCTGACCGTCGGGGCGAGCAAATTCATAGTGCTGATCGCCCTCCGAAGGCGGGCTCCCCATCACCGCATGGGGGTCGTCGTCGCCGGTCTCTGGCGCCGACGAGCACCCCCATCCCGCCATCAGGGCCACCGCCGCCATCGCCACCACTATCGTCCATCGATTCTCGATCTTCATGCTCTATCCTCGTCGCTGCTCGCCTCGCCTAGGCGGTCGAGCATCTCGCGTTGACTGGAAAATTTGTAGTCCTCGACCCCTCGCTCTTCCGCCTCTCGCTCTTCCATCATCGTAAGGCGCTCCACATCGGCGTAATCGACCACCTGAAGCTGGCGCTCCTCGACCAGACCATCGAGCCTATCCAACACCTCCTCGACATCGGCCTCCCCTTTTGGCAACACCTCGAATTCCCCATCCAAAAAGGCCATGATCTCGTCACATCCCTGCACGGCGTCGGCCCGTGCCTTGCCCACCAGACCATCCGACGCCTTGCGAGCCCACCCCACCACAAAGGTGTCCCAGATCGCCTCTTCCTGCTCCGGCTCAAAGACCATATAGCGCGGCCGATCCGGATGACTCTCCCAGGGCTCCGGTACGGTCGCAAAGCTCTTGGCATCCTCACTCAGGGGAAGCCCGATCGCCGGCTCAATGGCATCGCCGATGGCAAAGACCACCGTATCGCCCTCCACCAGGACCTCCTCATCGAGGTATTTGAGGCCGGTTCGTCCCCCTTCTTCTTTCGGGGCCTTGAGTAATGTCTTATCGCATACCAGCCCCTGGACATTCCCCCCTTCATCGACCTCAATCGCCTTGGGGCTCGACAAAAAGCGCATCCGAAACTGCGTCTCGCTCTCCTTTTCCAGCGGTTTGTCCAGATATCGCCTTAGCGCCTGGCGATGCTCCTCCGGATCTTGACCCACCGCCTCCATCGCCGGCGCCACCCGATCGAGCTCCGCCTCCAGCGCTTCTTCATCGAGCGCACCGCTGACCAACCGATACTCCTTGCGCGTAAATTTTCGCTCCGCCGGTCCACGACGGGCCACGGCGGTCACCGACTTGACCTGCTTTTCGCAGACCATCCAATGAACGATATCGAGGCACACATTGCCCAGTCCCACCACCAACACATGCTCACCCACGGGAAACTCCCGCTCACTAAAAGGCGGCAATCCATTGTAGTGGTAGACCAGATCCTTGGCGTGGAAGACGGACTCCGCCTCTTCGCCCGGAAGGCCCAGCCACTTCGTGCCCTGAGCCCCGACGGCCACCACTCTTGCCCCGACGCCGAGCGTACGCACATCCTCCAGCGATAGATCCGCCTCCGCTCCCACCCGTATATTTCCACGGTAGTAGACGTTGTCTCGTTCCAGGATTCGCTGAAAATAGCGCCTCAACCCCCCCTTCATCCGATGCTTTGTGGGGTAAATACCAAACTCCGCGAGTCCCCCCGGTTTGATATCGCGATTGAGAATCACCACCGGATACCCGGCCTTGGCCAATACTTCCGTGGCGTACAAACTGGCTGGACCGGCACCGACCACCGCTACGACAGGCTTTGATTCTGACATATTCCAACGTCCTTGATGAGTACTTCACTGATCACGATCGAGACATCGCTCCCTGTGTCAGGTCGACGCCTCGCTGACCAAAGCCTTGTAACGAGACAGGTCATCGGCAATATTTATTGCCGAATCGTACCAAAACTGGGGGTCCTCCAGATCGGCATCCAGATGCTTTTTGGCCACCGCTTCCGAGCTCAAACGCCCCGTATCGCGCAGCAATTCATCGAGCCAGGCCGTCGCCTCCGGTCCCAACCGCCGAGCCTTCTTGAGCACCGCTCGCGAAAAGAGATACCCAAAGGTGTAGGGGAAATTATAAAAGGGCATGTGATTCATATAGTAGTGCGCCGTCGACACCCATTGCAGGGGATCGACGGAGTTGAGGGCCTCTCCATAGTGGCGTCTCAACACCTCGCTTGACTCCTCCTTGAGCCAATCCTCATCCAGCGTCCCCTCCGCCCGTTTCTTGTGCGTGGCCTCATCAAAGCGATAGCGGGCCGGGATATTGATCAAAAACGTCACTCCCCGCATCAATCGTCGGTCCAGCAGGGCCAGCTCCCCGTCCCGGTCGGCCGCTTCCAGCGCCCCCTCCTCCACGATCGCCTCCACCAGCGTACTCGCCGACTCCGCCAGCCCCATCGTGATCCGCCTCTGCCAGTGGGGAAGGTCCTTGATCACTTCTGCGTGATAGCCATGGCCCAACTCGTGGGCCAGCGTCGTCACGCTCGACGGCGTTTTGCTATAGGTCATAAAGATCCGAATCTGGTTGGCCACCGGCAGGGTGGTGCAATAGCCACCTTGGCGCTTGCCCGCTCGGTCTTCGGCCTCTACCCATCGACCGCCGAGCGCCTTTCGGCAATAGGCTGCGATCTTGGAAGAAAACCCCTCCACCTGATCGACGATAAAGCGCTGGCCCTCCTCATAGCTGATCTCCTCGGCAATTTCTCCGGCCGGCGCCGACCGATCATACCACTCCAGACCTCCCCACCCGTGATAATCACTCTTGGTCTCCAAAAAGTCGTGAAGCACGGGGCGCATTTTCTTTGCCCCCTCCATCATCGCCTCGATGGAGCGCCGTCGCACCCGATTTTTTTGCAAGGGCTCTGTCAAATAGTCGCCACCGCGCCTCTCAAATAGCGTGCGCTGCGTCCCCCGCATCGCATTGAGCGCAGAAGCGCAGATCGGTGCTGCTCCCTCAAGGGCTACCTCCAGCCCTTCGTGGGCAGCCCGGCGCACCTCGCGATCACGATGACTCAGCAAATTCCGGGCCTGCCCCACCGATAGCTTTTCGTCTCGTCCCTCTACCTCCACCTCCAGGCGCCCCATCACTTCGCGATAAGTCCTTCCCCAGGCGTCGATGCCATCCTGGTTGAGCTCCACCGCCAACAACTCCAGATCCATGTCCATCGCCTGGTCGCCGTCGCGCTTGACCTCCTTGATCCACAACCGCCGCCCCTCAAAGCGCTCATCTTCCAGCAGCCTCTCCACCCAAGGTGGCTCCACCTGTCGACACCGCGTCTGCAACAGCACTTGCGCCTGCTCCAACTGAAGCGCCACCTCATCGAGCATCGAGGGAAGCCGCATTGCCTCTGGCTTATCCGTATGCGTCGACGCCATCCCCATGGCGAAGGAACGGGCCTCACTATGACGGGCTCGCATCTCAAAATAGCGCTCCACCCAGCCGTCAAAGGATGCCAAAAACGCCTCCCCCAGCTCGTCGACCGTCGGAAACTCCATGGCCTCTATTTCTTGGCGCACCGACAGCGCACTGGTCTTTAACACCTCCACTTCCTGGCGAAAGGCCGTCGATTCAACCCCTCCAGCAAAGATATTATCCCATTGCCATGACTGATCGCTTGTTGGAAAATCTTCACCCATCACCGTTCCTTGTCGTCGCTGGAATCATTGACTCGCCGTCGCCGCCGTGCCTCGTCGCTGGCAACCATAGCCCGCCGCCTATCCCTCGGCCAAGCCTCACTGCCTCCCGTTGTCTCTCAACATTGACCCGCCGACCGCAATGTCCAACCTTGGGATGGCACTCCACCGACCTTCAGGACCAGGCCATATGCTTTCACCGATCACCGAGATCCTCGACCCCTACTTTCCAGCGGTGTTCACCGTCATGCTCTTTGCGGTCGCCGCCACCACGTCTCTTCACGTCATCCTCTCCCGTCGCGAGCCGGGCTCCTCCATCGCCTGGATTGCCCTTGTGTGGCTCGCCCCCATTCTCGGCGTCCTCGCCTACCTCGCCTTTGGCATCAATCGCATCCAGAGCCGGGCCGCCTCGCTGTGGGCCGACGAAGACCACTACCTGACGACCCCTCAGGTCGATCCCGCCACCGCCGACGACCTGCCGGAGCGGGCCGAACATCTCCAGCCGCTGATGCCCCTGGTGCAAAAGGTCGTCAAACGCCCCCTGCTCCCCGGTAACCGCATCACCCCCCTCTTCGACGGCGACGAGGCCTATCCGGCGATGCTCGACGCCATCGACAAAGCCCAGACCTCGCTGACCCTGGTCACCTACATCTTCGACAACGATCCCGCCGGCCAGCGCTTCGTCGATGCTCTTCAGCGCGCCCATGAGCGTGGCGTCGAGGTCAAGGTCCTTATCGACGCCGCCGGACTTCGCTACAGCTTTCCCTCCGTCATGGGCCGATTGCGCAAAGCGGGTATCGACTGCGCTCGCTTTCTGCCATCCCTCATCCCGCCCTCCATCATGACCATCAACCTTCGCAACCACCGCAAGGTCCTGGTCGCCGATGGCACCATGGGATTTACCGGCGGCATCAATATCCGCCACCACCATGTCCTGGAGGACAAGCCCTCTTCCCCGGCCCGCGATCTTCACTTCCAGGTCGAGGGACCGGTGGTCGCCCACCTTCAGGAGATCTTTGTCGACGACTGGGCCTTTACCACCGGCGAGCAGCTCCGCGGCAAGGCGTATTTCCCCCCCCTGAAAGCCGTCGGACCCACCTTGTGTCGAGGAATCCCCGATGGCCCCGACGAACATATCGACAAGCTCAATTGGACCATCCAGGGCGCCGTCAGCACGGCCCGCGACTGCATTCGCATCGTCACCCCCTATTTCATCCCCGACCGAACCCTCGTGGCGGCGCTCGCCATCGCCGCTCTTCGCGGCGTTCAGGTCGACATCGTCCTCCCCGCCGTCAATAATCTTCCCTTCGTCCAGTGGGCCTCCCGAGCTCACTTTCGCCCCCTTCTCGAGCGCGGCGTGCGCATTCACCATGTCCCCGCCCCCTTCGATCACAGCAAATTGATGATCGTCGACCGCGCCTGGTTTCTCTGCGGTTCCGCCAATATCGACCCCCGAAGCCTGCGACTCAATTTTGAGTTCAATATCGAGTGCTACAACCCCGACCAGGCCGCCGCCCTCGATGATCGCGTTCAATCGCGCATCGACGAAGCCACCCCCTTTACCCTCGAGGACTACCATGGACGGCCTCCGTGGATAAAACTTCGCGACGGCTCGGCAGCCCTCTTCTCCCCCTACCTCTGATCACTTCCCATCGACGGCGGAACGCCAACATTTATAAATCTTGTCGAAGAGCGACGCCGTTCCCAGGCCCCTAAGCTCCGCTTCTTCGACCCACTGCCATCGGCCCCCCTCCTCGCCACTGATCACCTCCATTGGCGACCCGACCCCAATATCATGGACGCGAAGGGCCAATTTTCGGTGCGAGAAAATATGCTGGACCGTTCCCACCGAGCGCCTTACTTTCGGCGTCGTCTCCAGCGCCTCCAGGACGTTTTGAAGCGCCGCCAACCTGGGAAAGCTTTCGCCATCGCTCTCCACACTCGGAAACTCCCACAGCCCTCCCATTAGACCGCTGTCATCGCGCCGATGAACCAGAAATCGCCGCCCCCCATCGCCACCCTGATGCACCACCGCCGCCCGCGCCCGCATCGGCTTCTGTTCCACCCGCTTTGCCGACTGAGGAAAGTCCAGTTCCCGTCCCTGCGCCCTCGCTTGACAGTGATCACTGACCGGACAGATCAAGCATCGCGCCTTCTTTGGCCCGCAGATCTCAGAGCCCAATTCCATGAGCCCCTGGTTAAAATCACCGGGTCGGTCCGGATCCACCAACTCTCCGGCTCGCCCCCAAATCTGGGCCTTCGCCGGCTTTTTTCGCGGCGCTCCTTCGATCGCATATAACCGGCTGAGCACCCGCATCACATTGCCGTCGACCAAAGGCTCGACCTTCCCAAACGCGATCGACGACACCGCCCCCGCTGTATAGGGGCCTACGCCGGGAAGACTCTTTAACTCCTCTACCGTCGACGGAATCTCTCCCCCAAATGTCGCTACGATCTCCTGCGCTGCTCGATGCAGATAACGGGCCCGCCGATAATAGCCGAGCCCCGACCACAACTCCAAGACCTCATCGATCGGAGCCTTCGCCAGGGTCTCGACCTCTGGAAAGCGCTCCATCCACCGCTCGAAATAGTCCACCACCGTCGCTACCTGGGTCTGCTGGAGCATGATCTCCGAGACCCATACGGCATAGGGATCGCAGACATGGCGCCAGGGCAACTCGCGTTGATGAGCATCAAACCACTCCAACAACGCTCGCCGAAACCCCGTCTCTCGCCCTTCAGGACTCGGCATCGACGCAGGCCTCCGCTTGCCCATCCCACACCTGTCCCTCGTCGCAGCCCTGACAGAGCGCTTCACATCTCAGCACCGGGCAACCCCGCCGGTCGCTTCCCACCACCACATCGCATCCCGAAAGACAGGTGGGCTCCTCGACGGCCGGACAACTCCGGCACAGCTCGCGGCGCTCATCGAAAAACTGGTCATCTCGGCAGTCGCTGGGCCGATCCCGGACCTCGGAGCTGCCGCATCCCACCAACCCCAACACCATCGCTGTCACCAGCAACCAGGCCCATCTCTTCAATTCTTGCTCCACGGTGCGCTCCTCTGCCTTTCTCTTGATCTGCTTTGACCGTCGTTCGATTACACCCTCTCCTTACCAACGATACCCCTGATATTGCCAGCGACCATCGCCCTCAATGACTGCCAGTGCTGCCCGCCGCTAGTACACAGGTATTCTCGCCGAGGACTGGGCGACGAGGGCAACGCGCAACGGACGAGTCGATGCCCTAGCATCATCGAGGAGTCGCAACACAGCCATCGTCGTTCAGCACCGCCGAGAGCGCTTGCGTTTTTTCGAAAAGCGCCACCAGGCTATCACCGGAATCGATTGCGCCATCGCGGGGCCTTTGATAGCGTCACGCTATGGCGTTAACGGCTTCAATTCGATGAAACGCCCTTTTTTTTACCTCGTTCTACGATTGACGGTGTACCATGGTTGCAGACTCCCGCGTCGGGACGGTGATAGAAGACAAGTATCGCCTCGACGAACAAATCGGCCAGGGTTCCATGGGGGCTGTCTTTCGAGGAACCCAACTGATGGTCGATCGATCCGTGGCCATCAAGCTTCTGCACCCTAATTTTGCGGGCCATGACAAGATCCAGGCTCGCTTTGAGGTCGAGGCCAAGGCCATCGCTCGCCTCAACCACCCCAATTGCATCACTCTCTTTGACTTCGGCTACGCCGATGACATGGAGGCCTTCTATACGGTCGTCGAATTTATCGACGGCAAACCGCTGGAAGCCCTCATCGACGAGCGTCCCTCGGAAGTTCGGGTCGTGGAACTCATGAAGCAGATCGCCTCGGCGCTGGGGCATGCCCATCACCACGGCATCCTCCACCGCGATCTCAAGCCCGAAAACATCATGCTCGCCTCCATGACCGATGGCTCCGAAATGGTCAAGGTCTTGGATTTCGGCATCGCCCAGATCATGCAAGGAGGGACGGAAGACGAATTTGAAAGCGACCGCCTCACCAGGGTCGGTGAAGTCTTCGGCACTCCCCCTTATATGAGCCCCGAGCAGGCTCAATCGGCACGCGATCTCACCCCCGCTACCGACCTCTACTCCTTGGGCATCATCTTTTATGAACTCTTGACCGGACGCCTCCCTTTCTTCGGCGAGTCCCCCGTCGAGATCATGACCAAGCATATGGAGGAGCCTCCTCCACCGATCGACGATCCCCGCATCTCGACGGCCGTGGAAGAAGTGGTCATGCAAATGCTGGCCAAAGATCCCGAGGAGCGCCCCGAAGGTGGCGACCGCATCGTCGCCATGCTCGACGCCATCCCCGATGACGAACTCTCCACCACCTCGCGCTCCGCGGCCCGCGTCGCCGGAGAAGCCGACCAGGGCGAAACCCTCCTGGAGATGCCGCCGGATCAGACGGGACCTCAATCCACGCGCATCACCGTCGATGATCCCTCCCTCAGTGACACCGACCACGATACCGACCACCAGGACGATCCCGCTGAAAAAAGCGCCATCCTGGAACTCACCGACCTCGCCCCTCCCCCTTCGTCGACATCATCGGCCGACGCCGAATCCGAGCCCAACCCGCAGCCATCGGACAGCGACGAGCCTCCGACCGAGCACGCCTCCCGCTCCATGGAGGAAGCGGCCCCAACCCAGAACCGCGAGGCCCTGACCTCCACCCAGATGATCGATCCCGGTGAGGAACAGGCCCTGGCGGCGGAAGCCTCCCGTCTGGCCTGGGCCCAGCGCCGCTCCACGGCACTTATTGTCGTGGCCTCCATTGCGGTTCTCGGCCTCTTGGCCTGGGTCCTCGTGGAGTACCAACCCTTCTCCATGACCGGCGAGGAGTCCATGGGCCGCGCCGGCGAGATGGCCGACTACCAGCCCCAGGGCAGTGCCGAAGTGCCCTCCGAGCCCGACGACGGCGATGCCGACGACCCCGACGTCGCACCGCCCCCCCCCGAAGGAGTCGCCGAACCCCGACAGGTCAGCATTGGCGACGAGCCCACCGAAAACGCCGAAAACGCCGACGATGGCGACGAGGAAGACGACTTCGATGACGAGGAGGACTCCCAGGACGACGCCACGGAGCCCGAAGAGCCGGCCGACGACCCCCCCCCGCCCGCGCCGCCCCGTCCCCCACCCCCCCCCGCCCGCGCGGGGCCCCCCCCGCCACCCCCGCCCGCGCCCGGGGCCGCCGGCTCGCAGCCCGATCCCCAACCGCCCCCCTCCATCGATGAGCCCACGCCTCAACCCCAGCCCGAACCCGAGCCCTCCGAATCCGACGATTCTCCCCAGGGCCCACCTCGCCTCGATCTCTGAGCATTCCCAACCCCCATGGAGTCTATGATGTGCGCACGCCTCAGACCTCTCATCATTTGCCTGCTGGTCCTGCTGCCCGCCAGCGCCACCGCTGCCGATGACGATGCCTACGACCAGATGATTGAGTTGAGCACTGAGGCCGCCCAGGCCGTCGAGCGCGGCGACCATCGCATCGGCGCCGCCCAGTTTCGCCTGGCCTACGAGATCTATCCCGACCCCATCCTGCTTAATAATGAACTCGTCGCCTGGTTCCACGCCGGCGATTGCAACAACGCCCTCACCGCTGCCGAAGCCGTCCTCGCCAGCGATGAACTCGATGACGACGACAAGATCAATGCTCGCGCCGTCGATATCGACTGCCATCTCCAACTGGCAGAAGAGGCCATCGACGATGAACAACCCGGCCTTGCCACCGATCACCTCAACCACCTCGCCGACCGCGATCTCGACGCAGACGATCGCCAGCGCTACGACAATCTTCGTGTCCACGCCGCCTCCATCGCCCCCCACTCCGCCGACCCCCAGGACACTCCATCGTCTCTCGACGACCACCACGCCTCCTCGTCCAACCGCGGCGCCTGGCTTCAAATCGTCGGTGGCGTCGCCGTCGCCGGCCTCGGCTTTGGTCTCCACACCGTTGCCCTCGAACGCCAGGCTTATCTTCAAGATCTCGCCGACACCCCGGGCCAGCAGGACCTCTTTGAAGCCCAGCGCAACGAGTGGGAGAGTTCTCAGAGCCGTGCGCGGTGGGCCGTTCCCGCCCTTTATGGCGTCGGTGCCCTCGCCGTCGGCTCCGGAATCTACTTCCTTCGAAAAGACACCTCGCTTCCCCGCCTATTTGGCCTCCAACCCGCCATCGATACCGACCACGTGGGACTGAGCGTCACCCAGTCCTTCTGAGTCGGCTCCCCTGATTTATTTGATATTGAACTTCATTGACCCACCGGGCGTTCATGCCCCGTGTGTCCTACCTGCTCTATCCGAGCAACTCTCAGTCGCCGCTGCTCTGCTCCAGCAACCACCGAGTCTCTTCCACGTCTTGCTCCAATTCCCAATCGCTACTGCTTTCTTGCTGATCGAAATTGGCCGGGTCCTGCGCCGTGGCTCGATTGCTTGAAAAATAGGCCCAGAGCATGAAAATGCCCACCAGGGTCAATACCACGGCCACCACATGGGTGGCCCTCAATTGGCTTAACAGCGCCGCTCCGTCGCTACTCACCACTGCGTTGACGGACCTCTTTTTCTTGTTCTCTTTCGACGCCTGCGATGACCCTGCGGACGATTCCAGCGTCTTCGGTTGTCGACCCGTATACTTCTCGTAGGCCTGAAGTACCTGGTCAGCATCAACCCTCAATTCACGGGCGTAATTTCTCAGATGCCCCCGGGCAAATACGTCGGCCTTATATTCCTCGAACCGGTCGTGTTCCAGATGCCCCAACATGGCTTTAGGAATTCGCGTCATCGTCGCCACATCATCGACGCTTAACCCTCGCTCCTCCCTTGCTTCTCGGAGCATCTTTCCTGGGGACTTCATAAACCGACTTCCTTAATTTTACTTCCGATCTGCTATCCAACCGCCTACTGGGGTGGACGTCATGGGCGCTCACTCGCACGTGTTGATACAGATTTATCGATCAATTGCAAGGTTCTATCGCTCTGGCCGCAACGGCGCGCTCAGCACCGGCCGGTTTTCTATGACGTCTCTTAAAGTCTCCCCCTTTCACGGGCCTTGATCAAGGCTATGTCGCGTTACGCCTTGTACAGTTGGCCCACCCCCGTCTTTACCCACCACCTTGAGCCCTCTGAAACTTGACACTTTGTACTGGTCATTGGTAGCACCTTTAGGTGCTTATTCAATTGCTGTCGCAAGCCTTCGCCCCTCATTACAAGGGCATGCTTCGGTCGGATATCAGGAGTTTTTCATGCTGATGCGTGCGTTTCCTATTTTTGCGGCCTCCACTGCCCTAATTGCCCTCTCACTTCTTCCCTCGACGGCATTCAGCGCGGAGTTCACTGATACACTCAACGCCGCCGACGACCTCGACGACGGCGACCCCGATACTTACAACGCCTTCGATCTAAACCTCGAGCCCTCGTTTCGCTTCGACATGGGGCGGGCCACCATCGCCCGGGAGGCCACCTGCCTGCGCTCCGACCATCCCAGCTATAGCGAAAACCCCCTGGTCGAGCGTCGCCCCGAGTCGCGTCTTATCCGCGATCCCGACTGCGACGAACCGACCATCTTTAACGACGAGCAGATGGACTACCGCAAGACCCGCTCCACCCTCGATCTCACCCTGAGAGCGGGCCTGTATAAAGACCTGGAACTTCGCTTCAACCTCCCCTACGTCTTCAGCTTCCAGCGTGGCCTTCGCTACAGCGACGACCCCCGTGGCCAGGGACGTCCGGGACCTGAATTCTCATCGGTCGACCCCTCCGACGAGCGCATCGAAGACCATGCCGCTGAAGTCTTCAGCGCCAACGATTCCAACTCTCAATTCGTCACCAACCTCGATCAATTCGAGATGCACCGCTTCATGGAGCTCGACGATGAAACCTCGTCGCGCAGCCGCTCCGGCTTTGGCGATCCCTCCATCGGCATTCACTGGGCGCCCTGGAACGACCAACGCGACGACACGAAGGCCACCTTGCTGCTGGGCTTCGACTATACGATGCCTTTGGCCACCGAACAGCGCCACGACAACACCTCCGTGGGCCGCGGCGTTCACGAACTCAACTTTAAGATCGCCGCCTCCAAGCGCTTCGACTGGCTCGAGCCCTATTTTGGCGCCGAGTATGTCCTCCCTCTGGCGTCCACGGATTCTCTCTTCGGCGAGATCGACCCCGGTTCCCGCGGCCAGGTCTTGACCACCCCGCCCCACGAGGGCCGCTTTACGTTGGGCACCGAGTTCATCCCCCACGAAAACCTGGAGACCGGTGAGCGCTACTCCCTCGACCTGCGTTTCCAATTTGGATACCGCAGTGAGGGCCGCGACTACACCCCGCTCTTTGACCACATGACCGACCCCGACAACCCCTGCAACGGCGTCACCCTTCAGGATGTGCGCCCCGACTTCGATGGCGACGGAAACCTCGTCAACGCCAACGATGTCCAATGCGCCTGGGTCGTTCAGCAAGCCTCTAATTTTCAGGGGCCGGCCGATCGCTACGACCTCAACGAACTGGTCAACGACGGCGATGATACGCCCTTTGCCTTCACCGATCTCATGACCGTCGATAGCCACGGGACCTTCTCCGGGCGCTTTGCCTTTCATCTCCAACCGGTCGAAATGTTTCGATTCACCGGCGTCGCCGGCGTCACCCGCCACCAATCCCACCTGTTGACCAATGCCCGTACCGGCCGCGCCGTCGAGGGTCCCGACGTCGATATGGACGACCGCATTGAGCGAAACCCGGCCTATAATCCCTCCTACGACAACGCTGGCGATCGCTTCCGGGTTCAGGGCTATAGTATCTGGCACTTCATGGCCACGGCCGCCCTACAATTCTGAGCGCGCCCCTGCCCTTCAGTCCTTGAGGGCGTTGATCCGGTCATAGATCTGAGAGCGAGGCACGTCCTCAACGGCGTCCACCACCTCCTTGATCGTCCGCGAGCGAAGGCCCTGCTCCAGCAGCGCTTCGATCAACCGATCCGCCCTTTCCCAATCCACATCCCCCTGGTCCCGACCGGACGCGCCCTCCACCAGGACCACGAACTCACCGCGTCCGCTCTCTCGACCCTCCCACTGCTGATGAATTTCTGTGGCGGTGGCCACCACGATCTCCTCGTGACGCTTCGTCAATTCCCTGGCCACACAGACCCGACGTTCGCCTCCCAGGCTCTCTGCAAGCTCTCGCAGCAGTGCTTTAACGCGCCGCGGTGACTCATAGAAGATGACCGTCGCCTCCATCGCCAAAAGCGGCTTCAACCGCTTCTGGCGAGCTCCCTCCTTCGGCGGCAAAAACCCCTCAAAATAAAATCGGTCGCTCGCAAGCCCCGAGGCGCTCAGCGCCACCATCGCCGCCACTGGCCCCGACAATGGCCGCACCTCTGCCCCCCACTCCCGTGCCCGTTGCACCAGCCGATACCCCGGATCCGAGATCGTCGGGGTACCGGCATCGCTGACCAGCACCACCGCCTGATCGCCGGCCGCCGCCTCGCTCAAATACTCCACCGTCTCCTCACTGGCATGGTCGTCATATCGCACCAGCTTAGGCCTTCCATCGCTGCGATCGATGCCCAGGTGCTCCATCAACTTTCCACACCGCCGCGTGTCCTCGCAGGCCACCATGTCGGCCTCCGTGAGCCACCGCCGTTGACGCTCCGTCACCTCTTCTAGATTTCCGATCGGTGTCGGGCAAATCACCAGCATCCATCCTCCTTGTTTAAGCCAATCTAATAAAAAAGCGGCCCTCCCCGACCACGGGAAGGACCGCGTTGCTCTACCGGCATGCCATTACTGAATGGCCAGTCCCAACTCCTCTCGCAGCTCGAAATACTCCTCGCTGATCGAGAACAGGACCATCTCCCGAATCTTCTCTTTCATACTCGCCTTGCCGATGGGCACCATATCGCTCTTGATGCACGCCGCCGCCGTATGAATATCACCACAGAGCAACAGGCCCGCTCGAATCGCCGTATGCTCCACGGACTTGAGCCATTGCGATAGATTGGGGTTCTTGCCCGTTTCCATAAACCTCTTCATCGCCTTTTGGGCCTGCACCTGCAGCGGCCCCGGCATCTCCATGATCTGTTGTTTGGCGGCCATCTCCTGCTCCCCAAAATGCTGGGACAGGCCGCGGCTCGGATCCGTGATATCGATCAACGCCATCACGTAGAGCTTCAAAAACTCCGTCGGTTGGCCAATGGAACCCATATAGTGCTGGGGCAACATCCAGGTCAGCGCCTTGGCGGTCACAAACGTCACCTCCCGCTCATTGGTCTTCTGGCGCACGTCTCCACCCATCAGCACCGTCGGCGGATCGCAATTGGCGTTTCGCATGCCCATTGCCTGATCCCCTTTGAGATACAGCCGTGGCGGTGGCAACAGATTGATCGTTTGCGTGACGTAATTATAGACGTTTCGCGCCACCGATTCATCGTCCTTGGCCACTTTGTCCTTTCGCTTATGGACGCCCCAATCCTTGATCGAGGAAATGGAGTAATTCGGACGCAGCCCCTGTCCCAGGATGCTCATGATATAGGTGATCACAACGTCCTGGTCCGTATGATACAGCTTCTTGAACGTCTCCTGATTGAAGTTCGCCGACGCCTTCGGCACCCCGGCGCCCAGGTACTTGCGATAGAATTTCTCTTCGCGTTCCGTGGCGCTCTCCAAAAACGAGAGCGCTCCCGCCATGCACCAGGCGCGGTCATACTTCTTGGTCTCGATATAGTTGGTGAACAACTTGCGATAGCTCTCGACACGGAACCGATTGATCTTGATCAATTCCCGATGCTGCTCGATGACTCCCTGGGGATTTTCACCGGTCCGCTCATAGAGATCGGCCAGGATGACCCTCAGGTCTTCATTACTCTCATCGAGGCCCACGGCGATCTTATAGGCCTCGATCGCCGTCTCGAAATCGCCCATTCGCGTGCGATAGACCTCGCCGAGGTTCTGCCACAACTGCACCTTGATATGTTCCATGCGATCATCGTCTTGCTGCTTGATGCGATGGAGCATTCGGCGGTACGCCCTCGCCAATTCTCGCCAGCTCTTGAGCTTGGTCAAGATTCGATCGATGGCCTCAAAGGCCTTGAGCATGCTCGACGTATCGGCATCCAACGCCTTGTCAAACAACTCCACAGCCTGCATGGGGTCTTCGATCTTGTCGCGGTAGATCACTGCCGCCGTGTAGTAGTACTTGGCGATTCGCGCTGCCTGGTCCTCTTGCTCGATGATCCGCATCAAGATCCCCACCGCTTCATGCCACTGACGGGTCTTGGTGTATAGATCGAGCAATTTGCGCAATACGACCACGCTATTGGGCTCGATATCCAGGGCTTCCACATAGGCTCCCACCGCCTCCTGAGGCCGCGACAATTCCTGCGAAAGGAGGTCGCCCAGGCGAGACAATTTCGCAAACCGAACCTGTGGATCCTCCTCCGTCTCCAGCAACCACCGGGTAAACTCGACGACCCGTTCGTGCTCGTGGCGTGCCTCTGCGACCTCGACGCGACGCTCCAGCGTCTCCTTATGATGCTGATCGAGCTCCAGAGCGCGGTCGAAATACTCGCCGGCCTTGCGCAGATCATTGAGCTCCTGACGGATAGCACCCAACCGATGATAGACCTGAGCCCGGCTCTGACGGTCCAGCTCTTCCTCGTGATGCAACTGCAGGTTCTGCAATACCTTCGAGGCCTGTTCCCACTCCTGACGCTCGTAGAGCAAGTGCCCAAAGCCCTCCAGGGTCTCTCGATCCGTGGAGTCAAATTCATAGGCCTTTCGATACTGGTGAAGCGCCTGATCGTGCTGCGCCAATTCCTCATTGGCCTGCGCCAATTGCAGGTGGCGCCGATGGCGCTCGCTGTCGTCGACGTCGGTCCCGCGATACTCCTCGAGGGCCATCTCCAACAGGGGAATCGCCTTTTCATAGCGGCGGTCTCGAATCGCCACCTCGATAATGGGCAACGCCGCTGGCGTATACCGAGGATTCTGCTCCAGTGACGCCTCGTAATAACCGAGGGCGCTGACCTCATCGCCCATATTCTCTTCGTAGATCTCACCGATCTCTGCGAGAACCACCGCTTTTTGGTCCAGATCTCGTTCATGCTCCTCCACATCCTGGAGGACGCGCACCAACTTCTCCCATTGCTGCTGCATGGCCAGAAGTTCGCGCACCGCCGACAGCACTTCCCGTCGGCCCGGATCCAACCTCAATGCCGACAGATAGGCGTCCTCTGCCGACGCGTGATCGTGGAGTTGGCCTTCCAGAAGCTCACCGAGCCGAAAGTAGATATCGGCCCGCGTCTCCTCATCATCGAGTTGCTCCACAAGGCGATCATAGGCCTCGACCGCCCGCTCCCAATTGTTGGTTGCCTCGTGAAGTGCCGCCAACTCTGACCACAGCCCGGGATTGACCGGATCCAGCTCCACGGCTTGTTCAAAGGCCTCGATCGCCGCATGGGGGTCGCCCACCTCGTCGTATTGCACCTGGCCCAATTCGGCGAGCAGGTCCACCTGCTCGTCTTCCCGGTCGCTCAACTCGATATGGCGCTGCAGCATCTCCACCAACTCGAACCACCGCTCCAGGTGACGGTAGAGCCGCTCCAACTCTTGAACGGCCGACACATTCTCCGGCTCGATCATGAGCAAATTATTATAGGCCTCGACCGCTCGATCGTAGTCCTCGAAATACTCCTCAAACACCACTGCCATCTTGCCGTAGAGCTCGACCTGCCCCTCTGGCTCATGGGTCAGCGACAATTTTTGCTCGTAGACATCGATCAATTCATCGTAGCGCTCGGATTCGCTGTACAGACGCTCCAGGGCATCGAGGCTTGCCTCGTGGGCCTGATCGACGCTCAACACGTCATTGTAGGCCATAATAGCCTGGTCCACGTTGCCCAGGCGCTTCTCCCAGGTCTCGGCGGCCCGGCTTTTGATCTCCACGATCAGGTCCGGGTCGTAAGTCGACTCCGCCTTGCGGCCCAGGATATCCACCAGCTCTTCCCAGTGCTCAAAGGCCTCGTAGACCCGCTCCAGGCTCTCCATGGCCAAAATATCGGTGGGCTCGATCTCCAGGATCTCTTCGTAGGCCGACACGGCCTCGTCGATCTCCTGCATCTGCATCTCGTAGAGTTCGCCCAGCGTTCGCCACAATTCGATCTGCTCATCGGGATCGTGGCTCAATCCCACCCGCGTCTCGAGCACCTGGGCCAGCTCTGGCCACGCCGCGAGCTGCCGATACAACTCCTGGAGCAACTCGAGAACTTCCAGGTTCTCGGGCTCCACCATTTTTGCCCACTGGAGGTAGTAGGCCCCCTCATCGGGCAGATCCAGTTCTTCGGCGTACCAGCGGCCGATTCGCACAAATAGCTCCACGGCCTCCGGTGTATCGCCCAACTCCTCGACCACATCGTCGAAGCGCCCGATGGCTTCCGCCCACATTTCGGTCTCTTTGGCCAGTCGCTCGATCTCGGCAAAGAGTTCTTCCTCGCCCACCGTTTCTTGACTCACCGCTGACAACAGAACCACCAGCGCATTCTCGGGCTGCTCTAATTGCTGCTCAAAGATCCTTGCTGCGTCCTTGAGGTTATCGAGGCGCCCAAAGGGATCGTCGACGATCTCGGCGCGGTCCAGATACAACCCCGCCAATTCGCCGAAGGCTTCCTCCGTTCCCTGTTCACGGTAAATCCGCTCCAGGGCCCGACTCGCTTCCATATGCTCTGGATCGATCTCCAGGATCTGCTCGTAGAAGACGATCGCTTCCGCGGATTCGAAGAGTTTCGACTCCCACAGATCGGCGACCCGCTCCAGCAAGTCGATGCGCGCTTCTTCGGCCACCACGCGATCGGCTTTGATCTCCAGAATATTCGCGGCTTCTTCCCACCGACTTTCCTGCAGATAGAGCCGTTCCAACTCATTGAGCGCCGACCCATGCTCCGGGTTCAAACTCACCACCTGCGTCCACGCTTCAATGGCTGCCGCCGGGTTCATCAGCATTTCGCTCTGAACCTCTGCCAACTCCTCCCACAGCCCCAGCGTTCGCTCTTGGTCCACTGCCTCGTGGGCGATGAGCCGCTCCAGAATCTCTGCCAACTGCTGGTAATCGGCCTGGCGCGTCGTCAGTTCCTTCAGCGCTTCCAGCGCCTCCAGGTGGACGGGATCGATCTCGAGCACCGACCGCCATGCGTCCTGCGCTTGCACCTCATCCTGGAGGTACTCGCTGTAGATCGTTCCCAGCGATTCGTAGAACCCGAGGCGCTCTTCTTCGGTCTGCGCCAACTCCACTTCGCGCCGAAGCACCTCCACGAGGTCCTCCCAGCGCTGGTCGTCGATATAGAGGCGTCGCAACTCTCCTAAGGCCTCTCGGTCATCGGGCCGAACCTCCGTGACCCGTCGCCACAGATCGACGGAATCTTCGCGCCGCCCCAGCATCTCCTCTGCCAGCTGGGCCATGCGGCTAAACAGATCCGCTTGCTCATCGGGGTCATGGGTCAGCGTTGAGCGGCGCTCCAATACATCAAAGAGCGGCTCCCAATCCTCCATCGCCATGTGAATGCGCTCCAGGTGCTCCAGCGCTTCCTCGTGATCTGGCTGGAGCCGAAGCATCTCCTCATAGGTCTGGACCGCCGACGCAAAATCGCCCAACTGGTCTTGATAGATCTGGGCCAATCGGTAATTGAGTTCGATGACCTCAAACTCGTCGAAGGTCCCCTCGATGCGGCGTTGCAGCACTCCCGTCAGATCTTCCCACCGCGCCTGGGCCAGATAGATCCGGTCCAGGGCCTGGAGCGACTCCTCATGGGTCGGCTCCAGCGCCAGCGCTTGCTGGTAGGCCATCTCGGCGTCCTCAAAGGCCTCCATCTTGTCGTCGAGGACGCGGGCCAGGCGAATCCATATCCCCAGTTGAGCTTCCTCTCCGGCTTCCGGGCTCTCCAGAGCGTCGGCGTAGAGCTCAGCCACCAACCCCCATTCGCTGGTGTCTTCGGCCAACCGCTCGATATCAGCGATCACCTGAGCATCGTCGGGCCGCTCCTGCAGTGCCCGCCCAAACACCTGGAGGGCTGACGTCGGGCTCTCTAACTCATCGAGATATAGCCGCCCAGCCTGCACCAATAGGTCAAAGCGCTGGAATGGGTCTTCAAAGAATTCCAGCCGTCGAAGGTAGCTATCGATGACCTTCTGGAACTGCCCGTGCTCCATGTAGTGCGGTTCCAGAATGTCAGCGATCCGCTCCACCTCATAGCCCTCGATGAACATCTGCTCCAGATGCTCGATGGCCGCCGGATGCCCCGGCTCTTCCAGAAGTACTTCCTGATACGACGAGATCGCCGAACCGGCATCTTCCAGCGCCGTTTGCTGAAGGGTGCCCAGGCGAAGCCGCAGCTCCAGCGTCGTCTCCATGTCGTCGCTATTGTAGATCCGTTGCTTTAAGATCTCGCCCAGATCTTCCCACTGGCCTTCGCGCTGATAGAGTCGATCCAGGGCCAAAATGGCCGTTTCCTGATCGGGCTCCAATTCCAACACCCTGCGATAGCGAGCAATCGCTTCTTGCGGCTGGTCCAGCTCCTCTTCGTAGATCCGGGCGATCCGAAGCTGGATCGACGCCAGCACGTCGTAGTCGTTGATCTCCTCGAGGCGAAGGTCGAGCTCTTCGATGAGCACCGACCATCCCTCCAATTCCCGCGCCAGGCGCTCCAGGGTCTCCAAGATCTCTTGACGTCCCGGCTCCACCTCAAAGGCCTCGATATAGGTGGCGAAGGCGTCGGCCTTGTCTTCCAGCCTATCCTCGATGATCTGTGCCGTGTCCAGATACCAGGCAATCTTCTCCGACGGATCATGGGTCGCTTCGATCAGCAGACGCTGCATCTGAACCAGCGACGTCCACTGTTCTTTTTCCCGGTACAGCGGCTTGAGGACCTGCGCCGCCTCCACTTCGCTTTGCCCTTCTTCAACCATCGTCTCCAGGGCCTGAATCGACGGCATGTGATTGCTGTCCTCACTCAACACACCATTGAACACCTCAATGGCCTGAAGCCCATCGTTGAGATAGTCCTTCCACAGCATGCCGATCCGAAACCGGTAGCCGTGCGCTTCTTCCTCGGTCGACGCCAAGGTCTTTCGGCGCTCCAAAATCTCGAGCAATTCATGCCACTGCTCGGTTTGCTGGAACAACTCGTCGAGCTGCTCCAGGGCCTGGCCTTCTTCCTCATTGATGTCCAACACCTGGCGATAGGTGTCGATGGCATCGGGCAACGCTTCAAGATGATCGCGATAGATGGCGCCCATCACGTACAGCAGGTCTTTGCGTCCCGTATCGTCCTGGGCCAGATCCAACTTCCGTTGATAGACGTCGAGCAGATCGTGCCACCGCTCCAGACTGGTGTAGAGCACCTCCAGGCGATCGATGGCGTGGCGATCCTCTCCGTCGATGGTCAACGCCCGATTGTAGATGTCGATCGCATCTTGCGGTCGCTCTAAAATGTCTTCGTAGAGCGTACCCGCCTGGTGAAAGAGCTCTTTTCGTTCGTCCAGCTCCTCGACCAGCTCCGCCTTGGTGACCAGAATATCGACCAGATCTTCCCACTGCTGGGTCTGGCGATAGATCTCTTCCAGCTCCTCCACGGTCACCAGGTCCGCTGGGAATAGATCCAGCACGGCGTGCAGTCGGTCCGTGGCCTCATCGAGTTGGGCCAACGGATCGATATACAACTGTGACGCCCGTCTCAGCATCCCCCGCTTGATATCCGGATCGGGATGCTCGTCGGCCCGCTCTTCGAGCACTTCCACCAATCGCTGATGACCCTCCTCTCCTTCGGCGAGGCGATACAGCTCTTCCAGGGTCTCTTCATCTTCGACGTTCACCGCCAGCGCACGGGCATAAGTCTCAAACGCCGAGCTATACTCGGCGAGCACCTCTTCATAGATCCCGGCGATGCGATGCAGCAGCTCGACCTCTTCGTCGGCCTCCATCGTCTCATCGACCTGGACTTCCAGCGCTTCGATCAACGCCTGCGCATCTCCACGCTCGGCAAATAGGGGCTCCATGATCTGGCTGACCCGAAGCCGCGGTCCACCCTCGCCTCGCATCAGCGCCGTCATCGCTTCATTGGCGCCTTCATGGGCGGGCACGTCTTCCAGGATCTCCTCGTAGAGATCCACCGCTGCCTCCGCATCGTGCAGCTGGGCCTCCAACACCTGAGCCAGGCGCGCTTTGATCTCGTTTTTCTCGGACTCATCGACGAGCTCCAGCTCCGCCTTCAGATCCTCGGCCAGCTCGTGCCACATCCCCTCGTGCTCGTAAATTAAATCCAGGTGCGAGTAGGCTCGAAGGTTCTCTGGGTCGCGCTCCAAGATCGCTTCGTAAATCGCGATCGCCTCGTGGGAATCGTCGAGAAACTCTTGCCAGATCTTCGCCTTGCGAAATTCCAGCTCTTCGACCTCTCCTTCGTCGTCGATCAGCTCGATCTTGCGGTCGATCACGTCCAATAGATCCCGCCAGGCCTCGGTCTTGACGAAGAGTTCTTCCAATTCGTCAAGCGCCCGCATCGCTTCCGGATCGAGGCCGTAAATCTCTTCAAAGTAGCGACGGGCCTCATCGTGGGCCTCTCGATGGTCGGTGCTCACCTGACCCAACTCATAGAGGTAGGAGATCTTGAGCGACTCATCGTCGATCGTGCTCTGTAACTCTTCGTATTGCTCCACCCATGACTCCCACATCTCCAGCTCGTGGGCGATGCGGTAAAATTGCTTTCGCGCCGTCTCATCTCCACGGTCGCGCTTGAGCACCTCGGCGTAGCTGGAAAACGCCTTCTCGCCGTCTCCCACCTCTTCGAGTAACACCTCTCCCTGGCGATGGTATCGATCGATCTGCTCATCGACTTCTTCTCTCGACTCGGCCTGTATCTCGAGGAGCTCCACCAGGTCATCCCAGCGGCCGTGCACGTCGTAGACCGGCTCCAATATATCGGCGACCGTCTCCTCGAAGAGTGGATCGTCGAGCAGACTCTCTAGTAGACCGATGGCCTCCTGGTGCATCGGCCGAATACGGACCACCTCTCGAAGCAGCTCCACCGCTTCTTGCGACTCACCCAACACCTGCAGACAGATCGTTCCCAACTCCACGCGCAGCGAGGTCAACGCCTCCAGCTCCGCATCTCGATATCGAGGCTTTGCCTCCATATCGACGTCATCCAACGACTCTGCTTGCCCCTCATCTACATCCCCTTCTTCGACCTCCGGGGTCTCGTCTTGCCCCTCTACATCGAGGGCTTCCTCCCCTTCTTGCACCGGATCTTCGTCTGGCGCATGAAGATCGGCCAGGACGTCGTCGACCCCTTCGTCGCTTCCACCAAACCCGTCACCAAAAGTTGAACTGTCGGCGGCCTCTGCCGCTTCGCCCACCAGGCTCTGGGCATCGACGGTGGTGACCTCACGGCGTCGCTCGCTTTGGCGAGCCCGTCGTTCAATGAGATCGATCTCACGGCGGATCACCTCCGCCAGATCGGCGTATTCCTCTTCGCTTCGATAGAGCCGATGCAGCTGTTGGAGCGTCTTTTCATTTCGCCCGTCGAGCTCCAGCGCCTCATTGAATCGCGCGATCGCCGTGACCACGTCACCGGCTTCTTTCTCCGCGATCTCCGCCATTCCCTGAAGAATGCCCACCCGCGCTTCATTGGACTCTTCCAATTCCAGTCGGTGGCGATAGACCTTCATCAGGTCATCCCAGTCCTCATTGCGCCGGTGGATGCTCTCCATCGCCGCCAGCGCCTCCAGATTGTCCTCTTCATCTTCCAGGACAACCTCAAACTCCACCAGGGCCTCACCCAGTCGCTCTACTTCCTCCGAGAGCACACGTCCCAGGAGCAGACGCTGCTTCTTCTGACCGTCCGCCTCTTCCGCCGCCTCTAGGGCCTGGCGATAATAGTCCACCACGTCGGCCCATGATTCAGTGACCGCCGCCGCTTCTTCCAGTTCCTCGACCACGTCGAACGCGCCCTGGACCTCCAAAAACGCGTCGCCCAGCCAATTGAAGGCTTCCGACCAATCTTCCAACTCGTCGCGATGGAGACGCCCCAACTTGAGCTGGTAGCGCTTGCGCTCCTCGCCCTCCTGGAGGTGACTCAAAATGATCTCCAGGGCTTCCTTGAGCCGCTGTGGATCGTCGGCCTCTCGATAGATCGGCTCCAGCTGCTGGGCGGCTTCCAGATTCTCGGCATCGATCTCGAGCACACGCTCCAACTCGCGTTCCGCTCGAGACGTATCGCCCAACTCTTCTCGCCAGATCCGAGCCGTGCGCAGAAGCAGGCCCAATTTGACCTCTTCTTCCTTGACGCGACCGGTGAGCGTTCCCAGCACTCGCACCAGATCGCTATACCCATCGGCTTCGGCGTAAAACGCCTCCAGCTCATCAAAGCGCTGGTCATCGATATACAGCCGTTCCAATGCTTTGCGTGCCTTGAGGTCTTCTTCGTTAAGCTCCAGCGCTCCCTGCCATGCCTCGATGGCCTGATCCGTATCCTCCAGGCGATCGGAGTAGAGCATTCCCAACTTCTGATAGAGCTTCATCTTCTCGTCGTCCGCCTCGACGACAGGGATCTTCTGCTCCAGAATTTCGGCTAGCGCCTCGTAGTCTCTCTTCTTTTCGTAGAGCTTTTCCAGCGCATCCAGGGCTTCCCGATCTTCGGGAACCACTTCCCGTACATCACCCCATAATTCTGCGGCCACATCGGGATTGCGAAGTCGGTCCGTCGCCAGCTGCGCCACGTGCTTGAGCCCATCGGCCTTTTGCTCTTCGCTTTCAAAGGTCTCAATCTCGCGCTGATGGATCGCGATCAAACTCTCCCAATCGCGGCGCTTTTCGTACATCTCCTTGAGAAATGTGATCGCCTCGCCGTGATAGGGCTCGATCTCTAGAACTTCTTCATAGGCCTTGATCGCCTCTGCCTGGTTTCGGAATTTGTCCAAAAACAGACGGGCCACGTCGCCCAGAATCTCGACCTTTTTATCCTCGCTGCCCACCAGCTCCGCCTTCTGACGGAGCATCTTGATCAGATCCGAGGACATATTCATGTCCTCATACAACTCGATCAATTCATCGATCGCTCCCAGGTCTTTGGGCGCCAGCTCGAGGATTTCCTTATAGATATTGATCGCCATTCGGTCGTGATTCATTTCCTGGCGATACACACGCACCATTTCCTTGAGGCGATCGACCTTTTCGTCAACCCGATCTTCGCCCAGTTCATCGGCCTCGGTCTTGAGAATATCGACGTACATCGGCCACTTCTCGGAGCGGCGATAGAGCATCTTGAGCCGATTGGAGACCCGTTGATCGTCGACCTGGCGATCCAGGCGCCTGAGGGCGTCGATCTCTTTCTTCTGCTCGCCCAGTGCCGCTCCCAGATCCGCCATATGTAGATAGACTTTGAGCGCTTTGGCTTCCCCATCCAGATCGGAGTGTGCTTTCTCGTAGCTCCGCTGGAATTTACGCCAGTTTTCGCTGGCCTCGTCGAGGTTCTCCAACGCCTTCTCCACCTCCGAGATATCCCGCGCTTCCGCCAATTCCCGAGCCCCCTCCACATCGCTCAGCTGAAATAGCTTGATCGACGCGATCACATGGGCATCGCCCTCATCATCGAGTTTAGCGACCACCTTCTCCCACAGCGACGCATCCCCATAGAGGTACGACGCCGCCTCGTAGAAGTCGCGACTAACCCCAATATCGATCGCTGTATCCCAAGCCTGCAGGGCCAACTCATCGCCGCCACCTCGGAGGTCGGCCGTCGCCGCTGCGCGTTCCAGTAGCGCCACAGCATCGGCGCCACCCTCTTCCCTTGCTCGGGCTACCAACTCCTCAACCCGCTCTTCCCAACTATCGTCTTCTTCCTCTTCTACTTCGACCGCTTCCTCTTCGACCGCTTCCTCTTCGACCGCTTCCTCTTCGACCGCTTCTTCTTCGTCCGCTTCTTCTTCGTCCGCTTCTTCTTCGTCCGCTTC
>CAYQBU010000002.1:0-18347 GCA_964415785.1 uncultured Bradymonadales bacterium | reverse complement strand
CGACCGCTTCTTCTTCGTCCGCTTCTTCTTCGTCCGCTTCTTCTTCGTCCGCTTCTTCCTCTTCTTCTTCGTCCGCTTCCTCTTCAACCGCTTCTTCCTCTTCGTCCGCCTCTTCTTCGTCCGCTTCTTCTTCGATCAAATCCGATTCTTGAAAGTCGGCATCCAGCTCTTCATCGATCTCAAAGTCCTGGGGTTCCGGCTCTGCTTCGGGAGCCTCGAGTTCCTCCTCGATCGCTTCATGAACATCACTGATCTCATCCATCGACGGAGGCTCCGGCGCCTCTTCTTCCATGAGCATGTCTGCTTCCAGCTCCATGGTCTGAGGATCGTCGGGAGTTGTCGGAGGCGCCTCTGGGGGGGGAGTCGAATCAGAGGGCCCTTCGGCCTCCTCGTACTCCAACATGTCGGCTTCCAACTCCATCGTCTTCGGATCTTTCTCCAATGCCTCGGCTTCCCCGCTCATCGCCTCCAGTTTGGCATTCGCTTCCGGATGGTCCGGAAATTCACTGATCGCATACTCGTAGCACTGACGTGCCGCTTCCTCTTCCCCCAGCTCCCCGGCGTAGATCGCGCCGAGCTGAACCGACAGATCGGCCTTCCTCCAGGGATCACCGCTCTCCTCGATCTCCTGCACCAATAGATCTGCCGCTTCTTCCCAATCGGCCAAACGACTCGCCAATTGTCGACGTGACCACAGCGCCGAGAGGTTCGTCGGGTCAAGCTCCAGGGCGTACTCGTAGGCCGTATCGGCCTGTTCTTCATCCCCAATAAAATCTTCCAGGATGCAACCCATCCGTTGGTAGAGCCGACTCTCGTATTCGTGGCCGAAATCGTAATCCAACGCGTCAGCAAAGAAGTCTTGCAACTCCTCGTTTTGCCCGTGCAATGCCATCTGAAATAGATAGGCCTCCACGCTGACCAGGGTCTCCTCTCCCGCTTCGAGGCATTCACCGATCAGCTCCAGCCCCAGCTCGGCATCTCCTAATTCGCTTCCTGCCAGGCGACCGGCCTCCAGGTAAAGCCGCGCCACCGCGTCTTCGGAAGCGTCTCCATTCGCTGCCGTGGCAAGCGTTTCAATCAACTCGGGCACCCCCTCTTCAACACCTGCAAAGCTCTCCTCCAGGTGACCCAGGGGTCCCAGGTCGTAGGGGTTCGATACCAGTTGGGCGACGTATTCACTGACCTTATTTTGACGATCCATGAGGTGTCTTATGATTCCTGAAGGTGAAGATGAAGAAGCCTGGAATTCATTTTTTCTACGCCCGTTCCCGGCTGGGATTAGGGCGTATGGGAGACCTCTCCTACTGGAAAGGCCTTAAGTCGGTGACAATTAACCACGTCTCGGGTGTCATCAGAGATACGGCCGTCATCAAAACATATCGTTAAAAAGGGTGTTCCCCACTTCTATACCATAGCTCGCGGAAACCTAGCAACGCGGTCCCCCGTTACTCGTCGGTGTCTTTTTGTTCTTCCAGCCGTTCCAGCAGTGCTGAGGCCGCATCCAGCCGGGGACCGGACAACCCTCCGACGCCATCTTCTACCAACTCCCGCAATTTGCTGAGAGCTTCGTCGTTTCGCTCAGCAGCATTGAGCGCCACCGCCAGATTATAATGGGCAGATTGGTAGCGCTCATCGAGCGCCAGAGCGGCCTCGAAACTGCTCACGGCCTCATCGGCTCGATTCAATTCCAATTGGGCCATGCCCAGCCCATGGAAGAGTCGCGGAGACGACTCGTTATTGGCCACGCCATTCTCAAAGACCTGCACCGCGTGATCGTAGAGCCGAAAGCGATGATAGAGATCTCCCAATGCGTGGTAGTGCTCTCCTCCGGGATCATCGGCATCCATACGCAGCCGTGGCTCGTTCTGAATGGATTGGGTAAAGGACTCTACGGCTTGTGTGAATTGCCCCAGTGCTTCATTGGCCCGGCCATGGGCATACCATATCCGCCCATCTTCGGGCTGCCATTCCACGGCATCATCGAGGCGCGACAACGCCCCCTCATAATCCTCCATCTCCATCAGCGCCGTGCCCAGGCGATAGGAGTAGCGCGCTTCCTCCGGGGCGTGATCGAGGGCTCGCCGATAGTTATCGGCCGCATCCTGGGGATTATTCATCCGCTGTTGGTAGATCTGGCCCAACGTGTAGGCGGCCTCATGAAAGGTCGGATCCTCGTCGAGGGCTCTCTCCATCATTCCCACCGCCTGGGACATCGACCCCGTATTATACTCCTGCAATCCTTCATTGTAGTGGCGAACCGCCTCCGCGCGGTCGGCATCACAGGCCACACTGGCGGCGACCACCGCCGCGATTAAAAGTAATCCCCACCACCTGCTTGCCACTGTCTTCATGCTCGCCTCATCGTTGGGGTTCGTTGTATTCGCTCCCCACCATCCTAAGCCCAAAAAACCAGACGTGGCAACCGCCCCTCCCCGGCTGCTGAGCACAGCTCCCGATTCGATTTTGGCTCACGAATCGTTACTCCTCTCCCTCCACCGCATTCACCGACTCGCCACTGCCCATCGCCATAGCAAAAAAAGAAACGCCGAAGGGCTCGATGGCCTTCGGCGCTCTTCTCTACGATCTGTTGTCTCTTTACTGCAGTGCTAGTGCTGTCCGCCGGAAGTACGTAGGTACTCTCGGCGAGGACTGGGCGACGAGGGCAAGGCGATGCCTTAGCATCGTCGAGGAGTCGCAACACAGCCGTCGGCGTTCAGCACCGCCGAGAGCGCTTGCGGATTAGGCTACGCCGTGAAGTTGAACGGGTAGTTCACGCGAACAACCCCGCCACCATCGGGCTCCGGGAAGGACCAGCGCTGGATACGCTGAGCCATGCATTGCTCGACGCTGGAGTCATTGAGACTCGATTCCTCGACCGAGGCCGTCACCACTTCTCCCGTGGGCGAAATGACCCACTGCATGGTCACCCGACCAGCCAGATCGGGGTTTCGCTGCAGCTGCTGCTCATAGCAGTGCTGGATCTCGCGCCGATGCTGGCGCACCACACGTTGAATGATCTCGCGATCCAGGGCTCCTGTGGTCACCGGATCCTCGGGAATCACCTGTGGTTCCAGCGTATCGCGCTCATCGAGTTCGGCGTCCGGTGCGCCCCCCGCACCCGGACCTCCGGTGCCCACGCTTTCACGTCCAAACCCCTCGTCGCCTTCCGCTCCGCCCCGTCCTGCTCCCGCAAGGCCCAGTCCACCGACACCCGCTGCCGAGTGCTCCGTATCTAACGCCGCCAGCGCCGTCGCCGCATCTCCGCCAAGCGCGTCTTGTCGGTCACCACTGAACGCCGCCAGCGCGCCCGTATCGGCGGCGATTTCTCGATCGCGAGCCACCTGCATCTCCGAGTCGTCGACTTCTTCGTCGCCCTCGACCTGTATGTCTTCGTCCTCCACCACTTCATCTTCGTCCGCCGCCTCGGCCTCCACCTCATCGGCGTCTTCTACATCGTCGAGCCAATCCTCATCGAGGTCTTCTTCCTCTTCTTCTTCAGGCTCCATCGCCAATTCAGCAAACCGGTCCGCCGCCTGATGATCGTGGAGTTCCAGGCCACCGTAACCATCGGGCAACATGAACACCAGCAACATAAATGCCACGTGCAGCGCCAGGCTCAAACTCTGGTAGACGAATGGCGCCCGATCCAGGCTTCCACCTCCGGCGACGGCCGCCGGCATCTTCGTAAAGTGGACCAAAAAGGTGTTGGGACCCAGGTCGATGCGCACCTTCGTGCCTCGACTCAGCTCCAGGGTCTTGGCGCCCTTGAAATCCTTGCTCTCTTTCGCTGCCGGCTGGGCCAGCAGGTCCTGGATGGACATCACTTCATTGCCGCGCTGAACCTGGCCCTCCATCGTGGGCAACAAATTGATCCGATAGCCCCGACGCCCATCGTGGACGATCAACGGAAATTTGGGATGCTCAAAATGAGTCCCGGCCACCACGTATTCATTGGCCTCATCGGAGCCAATCAGAACACTGCGCGGCGTTTTATAACTCTGCACTTTGTGGACTGTATCGGTCCAAAGATGGGCGATCTCCAGGACTGGCCCTCCCCGATCGGAGAAGAAATTCGCCGTATAGAGCTCCGTATCGGACACCGCTTCCCCTTCCGGTGCCTCTGTGGGAACCCACTCCCCTTCCGGATCGTAGAAGCCATGGGCGACCTGCCACTCGCCCTCATCGTCGTAGTAGCCATAGCCGTAGTGATAGACCCCTTCGTAGTCGTAGAAGCCGGGGATATAATTGCCGCCGTCGTCATAATACCCTTCCATCGTAAAGGGTTCGACCACCGAGCCATCCTCCAACCTCACCCAACCCTCGGGCACCTCGGCCAGGGCCTGCGCCTCTTGAGCTTGGGCCTGTGCTTCCTGCTCTCGACGTCGCGCCTCCAGATCGATGACCGCCAGCCTCAGGGTGATATCGCCGACCTGAAGCTCATCGCCATCGCCGACCTTTTGCTTCGTGATCTTCTGACCGTTGACGTAGGTGCCCGAGGCACTTCCCAGGTCGATCGCCTGGTAGACCCCATCTCCCTTGGACTCCAACACGGCATGGATTCTGGACACGCTTGGATCGTCGAGCTGAACCTGGGAGGTCGCTAATTTCCCAATTTTGATCTTGTCGTCTGTGATCTCCAGGGTTTCGACGACTTCCCCACCGTCGACTACGCTTATTTCCAGTACCAGCCCTTTGTCACTCATCGCGCCTGTCCTCGCACCCTGGTTCGTTCACGTTCCCGACCGTCCAGCTCTTCATTGCATCAGAGGCTTTCCACGCTCTCCAACATCTCGGGGATAAAATCTTCCCGGATATTGATAAGACTCGAGGTCCTGCCCCGATCATCTCCCGAGATCTGTTCGCCATCGGGGCGAAGCAGATTGCCCTCCAGGTTCTCAGCCTCGAAATCGTAAACCGTCTCTTCTGGCTCGTCGGCCGTCGCCGTCGCCGGCACCCACACCAAACCCACCAACATCAACGCCGCTACACTGATCGCGCATCGCTTCATCATATCTCTCCTCGCTGAGTTGAATCGGTGCCAAATACCCGATCCCCTGGTGATCTGACGAGATCAACTCTCAAAGCATTCAATTGTGACGAAATTTCCGTCTTCTAAAATTAGCATACGCTCTCGACGGTGGAAAGCTCAGCGAGGATAAACACCGCCCCGCCGGGCCAACACCAGCTTTTAGTCTACATCCTGCAACGTATCTTCCACGTCATCTATCTCATCGTCAAAATCATCATCGCCACCCTCCATCTCGTCCATTGCCCCCATTTCCTCCGCCAGCATGTCCCGATCTTCGCGCAACGAGGGGATTTGCTCCTCCAGGGTCTCCATGATTTCGGTGACCGTACCGATCCTCTCTTCGGCCGCCTCAGTCCACTCGCCGTACTCTCCATTGGCGACGGCCAAAAAGTCTTCGTAATGCTCGATGGCGCGTTCGTAGTGGACCAGTGAATTCTCCATATTGTTGATCGCCCAGTCCATCTGTGCCACTGGATCCGAGCCATCCGGTGGATCGGACTCCATGCCCAACTGAGCGTTCTGCGCCAGGTGCTCGTGCTCCAGGACGCCGAGGTTGAATTTGATGGCGGGATGCCCCGGCTCCATCTCCAGCACTTCTTCATAGAGGGCGCGCGCTCCTTCCAGATCACCCTGGGCTCGTCGAGCGACCGCCGTGGCGATCATGGCGTCTTGATTGGCTGGGTCCTGCTCCAGAACCCGTCCAAAGAGGTCGACGGCCTGATCGTAATCTCGGACATTCAAGATCACGGCACCCAGATTCATCAGCGCCGCCACATGGTCCGGATCGCGCTCCAGCACGTCCTGAAAATAGGCGATTGCCGAGGTCACATCATTTTGGGCCAGATCGATAAGCCCGATCATATTATAAAGGTCGGCATCCTCATCGTTGACCTCCAGCGCATTGAACATCACCAACCGCGCCACCTGATAGGTCTCCTGGTCGTAATATACCCTCGCAAGGTTGGAGTAGGCCCGGGTATTCTCCGAGTCTCCGGCCAGCGACCTTCGGGCATGGGCGATGGCGTCGTCGTACTCGCCATCCTCGCGCAGCATCAGGCTGATATTGTTGTGGGCCGCCGGATTAAAGGGTTCCACTTCCAGCGCTTGCTGGAAGTAGTCCCAGGCCGTCTCCCGGTCCCCATCGTTCATCGATAAAAGACCGAGGTTCACGTAGGCGTTGCCCAGACCCGGAGCATATTCCAAGGCCCCCTCATAGGAGCGGCGCGCCGCCTCCAGGTCCCCTTGTTCCTCTGCCAGGATACCCAGATTATACCAGGCGATCCCAAAATAGGGATCTTCGTCCAGGGCCGCCTCAAGATGGTCGCGAACGCCGTCGATATCCTGGCCTTCGCTCTCATTCCACACCTCCACCGCCTTTTCGAATTCACGCACGGCATTGACATCTTCCGAGCCCCCTGACTCCTGGCGCTCCGACAAATCGTCCGGCGTCGATGGCGCTGACGAACAGCCCACCAGGGCCATCGCCAAAGCCAAAATTAAGAGCGCCGTCACCCTTCCCAGCCGTCCTGCGATCTGATCTCGATGGTCATTCCACATATTGCGTCCTCTCACTGGTTGCCTCACGAGCGGCCCTCGTCGCCCTCTTGCTCATCGTCATCTTGCGCCTGACCGGCGTCCTCCGACACCTCGTCGGGGAGATCACCATCGGTGGCGATATCGTCGTCATCGCTCAATTCCTCGAGCAATTCTTCCTCCTCCACATCCTGAGCGAAGGCCGACCGCATAAACCGATCTTTGACATACGTTGGTTGCGCCCGAAGTTCCGACGGACGTCGATAGTCCTCGGGACGCAGTGACGCCAATTGGGTCTCCGCTTGCTCGCTATACTCATTAAACCAGTTGGCGTCGCGCGCCGTGTGCAGCGCCTGTTCGTACAACTCCACCGCCTGGTCCTCGAAAATCATCGCCTGGTCTTCCAGCAAACCCCGGTATTGCTCTTCCTGGCCCACCGTCAGCCCCTCGGGCACCGGACTGTCGCGCAGGGTTTCTGCGAAATCCTCGAACCCACGCCCGATCTGGTAGAGCGACGCGATCGCCCAATCGGGTCGGCCAAACACGATCACCTCTTCGTAGATAGCCCGCGCTTCTTCAGCTTTCGCAAGCTTTTCTTCCGTCACCTCTTGCAGCTCTTCGGCATCCGTGGAGTCGATTCGAATCGCCTCCGCGTCTTCAAAGACGTCTTCACCGATCATGAATTTGGCCTGCGCCGCAGCGTCGCGGCCCTCCACCAGCCCCTCCCGTTGGGATTCGTCGAGTCCCTCATAGAGCTCGACGGTCTCCTCGAAGATCGACAGCGCTTCCTGACGATCACCGCGTCTATCGCGATCCCAGTAGTGGAGTCCCAGATTGACGTGGGACTTCAGCAATAAATTCGGTGACCCCTGGTCGCCGTACTGATTGATATATGCTCGGTACTGGTCGTAGGCATCGGACTCACGACCCTCGGCCGCATAGATCTCGGCAATTTCATAGAAGACCTCCGCGGCGCGCTCCGGATTGTCGTCGCCAAAGAGCTCCAGATAGCGCTCGTAATTATTCACCGCTCGCTCGTATTCGCCCAATCCATGGCGAAAGGTCGCCGCATTGGACAGCGCATCCTCGGCGTGCTCCTCGTCCGGGAAATTGTGCACATAGAGTTCATAATATTGCGACGCCTCACCATAGATGGCCCAGGCGTGGAAGTTTCCACCCAGGTTGAACAGCGTCTCCGCCGCCAATTCCGGATCTGGATCCATGCGCAACAGGTTTCGACGCACCTGAATGGCGAGCCCGATTTCGTTGATGCGCTCAAAGTCGAGCGCCGCGTTGTATAGCGCCATCGCCGCCTGATCGGCCTGCGGGAAGTCCTGGACGTATTCCACGTAGCAGTGAGCTGCCTCCTCCCAACGCTCCTCTTCGTCCATCACGACGCACATATTGTAGCGAATGACCATACTCATCTCCGTGAGGTCATTCTGGAACTCGGCGTCGCTGATGGGCTCTTCTTCCAGATAGGCCGTCACCGCATCGTTGAGCGCGTCGAAATCCTGGAGCATATTCAACGAGTCCAGGTGTAGGTTTGCCGACACCTCCGCCAACCGGTGCTCCGGATGCGAGAAGGCCAGATCGGCGAAAATATCGGCGGCCTCCTGATAGTGCTGGTGGTCATAATAGGTTCGGCCCAGCGTATACTTCACGTCCTCGATCTGATCGCCATCGGGCACGTAATCGATATAGTTGTGAGCCGCTCTCACCAGGCGTTCCTGATCTTCGTTGAACTCCTGAGGCTCCGGGATCTGAGGCCCCTCTTCATCGTCAAAATCGAAGTCCGTCTCCAGATCCGCTCGATCTTCCGACGGCTCCACCACGTTGAGCAGTGCCAGCATCGTCGCCAGCACGGCATCGCCCGAATATTCGCCCTCGGGATCGATTTCCACGACTCGCTCATAGGCTCGCGCCGCCTCATTCCATTCCTCGATATCGTAGAGCAGCTCCCCGTGGAAAAAGCTCATCTCATAGAGTTCTTCGGACTCTGGGAAGGTATCGTAGTACCCGTCATAGAGGTGGTGGGCCATCACGAAGAGACTTTGACTTTGCGTGCGCTGCGCTTCTCGATGGTAGGTCGTGGCCCAATACCGAGCCCGACTGTGAACCCGCGGAAAGATCTCGTCGTGGTAGAGCTCTTCGTCTTCCGTAAATTGACCATCGTCGGCCAACTGCACCAGGCGAAACAACCTCACGATCTGGCGTAGCGATTCCTCGCTATAGGAATCGATCGTCGTCTCGTTGCGCACGATCTCGTACTGGTAGTCCACCACCTTGTAGCTGTCCTGATTGAGGTTGATGAGCTGGTCGTACATGCTCGACGAGTCGGCATAGGCTCCCTCATTTCCATAAAAGATGGCCAGGCGCTCCGTAAGCTCCAGCCAATCTTCACGCTCCGGCGCCAGGTCCTGGAAGAAGGCCACCGCCTGGTCCGGCGAGCCAATCCGGGCGTAGACCCGAACAATATCGGTACGCACCTGGTTGAGCATCGCCCGATCCGCCGTCCCCTCCTCGGCGTCCCGCGCCAGGTCGACGACGATCAGGTACTGATCCAGGGCCTGCTCGTAATTGCTGAGATTGAAATAGGCCCAACCCATCTTGTAGCGCGCATATTGATAGACCGGACTTTCGGGAAACTCGACGACCCGTTGATAGGCGTCCAGCGCCTCGAACATCTCGCCTTCATCGAAATAATAATCGCCGATGAGCAAAAGGGCCTGCGGCTGGAATTCGGTCTGTGGAAACTCCGAGAGCAGACGCCTCAAGATCTCGAGGCCGTCGCTCTCTTCGCCCATCTCCATCATATTGCTGCCGAGCTGGAAGTAGATGGTGTCCAGCTCTTCGAAATTGGGGTAATTGCGGATGATCTCGACGTAGAGATCGATGGACTCATCTCGGCGCCGCTCCGACTCCGCCTCCATATCCTCCTTTCGGAACCAGCAGCGACGGGCCTCGTCGTCGCGGCCCTCATCCTCCAGGATGTAGCACTCGTCTTGCTGCTCCATCGCCGCGTGGGTGTAGTAGCGCGACAATTGCCAGTACATCTCCGACAGATTGTAGAGGTATTCCGCCCTCGCCGGATCGTCGACGGGGGTGCTCTCGATGAGGTCCTGGAGACGTACGATCGCCTCGTCCTGGAGGCGCTGCCCCTCGAACTCGCGCTGATCGACAAAGTCGTCGACCTGCATCCGCTGGGGCTCCTCGGCGTCATCCAGGGTTGGACGCTCATCGTCATCGAAGTCCGAATCTTCCATATCTGGCAGGTCGTGTTCTGCCCGTTCTTCGGCGCTCACCGCCGCTGGCCCCGCGATCACCATTGCCAGGCCCAGAACCCACACCGTTAGCCGTCGACTCTTCTCTTTAATACGCGTTCTGGGCATTCTGTCGCTCCTGATCGTGTTTCATGCATCTGTTTGGGCAGCCACCGCATGATGGCTGCGATTCAGCGCCGGCATTGCGACTGGATATCGAAGTAATAAAATCCCAGCTCGTCGTACCAGTACTCGCCCTCAAAGGGCCAATACATCTCCTCGCTGGAGACCTCGATCTCCGCACTCTCGATGACTTCATCCTCCACCTGCATTCCGGCGCGGATTTCAGCCTCCACCTCTCCACGCTCAGCGCGGGCGACCTCAAAGAGGATCCGGTCCTGCTGATTGAGGAGATTGCCCAGTTCTTCTTCCGCTCGTTCCAGCCGACGCCGCACCAGTTCGCCGGCGTCGCTGGTAGCGAAGCTATGGGCCAACGACGCTTCCTGCATCAGCTCATCGCCCAGGTAGCTGGTCTGCCAACTATCGGGCAGCGCCGCCATGCGTTCCATCTCTCGATCGATGGCATCGAGCAGATTAAAGCGAAGCTCAAATTGGCGATCCTGAAGGTTGGAGCGCAGGGCACTTTCAAACTCCGGGCTTCCCTCAACCCCTCCATTTCGCCACTGCTGGCCCCACTCGTAGGCCGACATATCGTCGTCATGCTCGGCCAGGATCGCCTGCAGTTCCTCCTGCACTTCCTCAAAGATGAAGTCAAAATCATCGAGCGTCTCCCGCACCAAATCGTAATTGCAGTTGTAGAAATAGATCACCGCCGCCAAAATCGGGCCTTCCGGAAAGTAGGCGTCTTCGAAAAACGGCGAGTTCAGGGTGTGCAAATTCCCCAGCGCCTGGTTGAAGCGATCGATATTAAAGAAGCCCCAGGAGGACTCAAAGAGGGCATCCGGCCATCGCGGGCTCTCTCGATGAACGCGCTCGTAATAGCTGAGGCTGGTGTCGAATTGGCCCGTGGAATAGAAGACGCGCGCCATTCCCAGATGAGCCAGATCCAAAAGCAACGCTTCCTCGCCCGTTAATCGGTCCAGCGGCGTATCCAACCCCTCCAGGTAGCGCAGCACGTCGCGAAAGGCCTCCACGGCCGGCTCTGCTTCGTAATCCGCCACATGGGTAATCGCAGTGATATAGCGCGCCTTGGCATAATATTCACTCTCCGAATCGATGGTCTCCAGAAGCTCCACGGCCTCATCGAGATCCAGGTTTTCGTACAGGTGGCGTCCCACCAGATAGGCGTAGCGATCCCGGAAATCCTCGGGGACCACTTCCGGGAAATGCCCCGAATAGCTCGCCATGTGCCGTGCCAACTCCGCATCCCCTGGGATGACCTCTGTCAACAATAGCAAGCCGCGAAGCGCGGGCTGAAAATAGGGGTGAAAATCTCCTTCCTCCGCAATCTGTCCGAAATAGGTCAGCGCTCCCTGATAGAGCTGAAGCCGAAAAAGGGTTCTCGCCAATTCGTATTCCGCCTGCGGATAATACCCCTCCGCCCCCGGTGTATCGTCTTGCAGGACGTCGAAAAAGCGCAGGCTCGCCTCTTCAAAGCTTCGTTGATCGTAGAGCCGCTGGCCCTCATCGATCAGCTCCTCGAGATATTCCAGATCCACGTCGTCGACTTCGTCTTCCCCGAAGAACATCTCTCCATCGTCGGCGTACGCCACCGAAACGCTTCCCACGACCATCGCCAGCATCAGCGCCCACGTCGAAACTCTTGCCAACCGCTTCATGACCATTCCCAGCTCTCTTTAGCTTCAATCAATGTCGATGATCGCTCGTCGCTCATAGCGCTTCCGCTCAACCGTCGATCTCGTCGGCCGGAACGCAATGGCTGGTCCCGGACTGAAAGACAAACTCTCGGCAAAAGCCCGATCCGCAGTCGTCGTTATTCGTGCAGCTCTGGGTGCAAAACGGCTCGCTTCCCCTATATCTGCCGCAGGCCCCTGTCTCGCATTCGAATTGCCCTTCCACCACACAGCTTTGCTGAGCTCCCTCTTCCTCCATTAAGCAGGCGTTGAGAGGATCATCTGGCTCCGGGTCGATGGAGCACTCGCCGTACAGGTCGTCGGCACACCCCAACCATCCAAGACCGATGATCATCACTGCTGTCATCAGTCCAATCCGCGCCCATTGCTTCATGCTTGCTTCCTCCGTCCAAACCGGGGTGGTACCAACATCGATATTTAGAATGCCTGCGCCGAATAAGCGGCGTCAAGCGCCACCATCGACAAACAAAGCGTTACACAGCCTCTTTGCGAGCCCTTTGGACTTGCGACTGGAAACCCTTTTAGTCTTCCGGCTCGAAATCCATGGCATCGTCGCCCTCTGGCTCCACGCGCTCATCGCCTTCGTCGGGCTCAGCGGCCTCCATGAACTCTTCCTGCTCGGCGAAATCCTCATCGCTCGGTTCTTCAAATAGGGGCTCATCATCGGCTGTCTCGCTTCCCGAGCAAGCCACGCTGCCCAAACCCATCGCCACCGCACATCCCACAGCTATCAATCGACGCATCATCTTCTCCTGACTTCTATTGCTTACGCGTTCCATGGTTTCTCGATGGCTTTGACTATTTCACCAGGCCTCGCCACCGCTTTCATCACTCTCAACTCGCGATCACCCGACATCTCTCGATATTCTGTCGTCCATGGCCTGGACTTTGGGCTTTGGCCATCGAAAAAAAGATGGACCTGCCATTATTGCTGGTGAGTCATCGGGTTAAATACCACTTAGTCCACCTGCCGAATTTCGTCAATCTCCCCCCCGTCTCGCCTCCTTCTGGCACTTCCGGCTTGCCCCGATTATGATGGCCGTGAGTGGCTCTCTTTGAGCTTCCCTCTCTTCTCTTCTACCGACGTGATTCCATGGATTCTTTTGTCGCTCGATTCCTCGCCGCCGCTTTTCTTATCGGTGGGCTTTTGACCACCTCTGTGGCCCTGACCCACGATTATCCCGACGAGGACGAACAAGAACCCACTTCCGGCGAGGAGCTCCCTTCCGAATCCCACGATCCACCCCCCCATGAACGAGAAACAGAACTCCTCGCCAAGGCCTCGGAGATCACGGACAAAGTCGCCGAGATTCGCGGCCTCCCTCAGCTCCAGCCCATCCCAAAAGGGGTCAAGGATCGGGACCAATTGCGGGCCATGCTTATCGAGCGCCTCCAGGAGGATATGGGTCCCGAGGACTTCGAGCTTCAGGCTCGTATCTTTCGACGCCTGGGGCTCTTTGAGCCGGGACTCGATTATCAGGAATTGATGCTCGACCTGCTTACCGAACAGATCGCCGGCTTCTACGACCAATCGAGCCAGGAACTCTACATCATGGAGGGTTTGCCGGCCTCGCTTCAGGAACCCACCATGGCTCACGAGATCTTTCACGCCCTCCAGGATCAGCACTTCGATATCGGTCGCCTTCTTGCTCCCGACCAGGTCACGGACAACGACGACTTCACCCTCGCCCGCATGGCGCTTATCGAGGGCGATGCCACCGTCTTGATGATCGACTATGAACTCTACGGCCATGGCATTCTGCCGAGGGGAGACGATGTCAGCATTGCCGACATGCCTGGACTCGCCGCCATGCTCATGGAGTTGAACACCGCCGAGATGTCGGCGGTCGACCAACTCGCCGATGACGACGCCATTGACCTGGGCGGCGGCGACGCCGTTCCCTCATTGACCGACTCCGTCCTCGGCTCCGCGCCTCCCATCATCCGCGACGCCCTCCTCTTTCCCTATATCGAGGGCATGCGCTTTGTCCTCCGCGCCCGCGCCGGACGAAGCTGGGAGGACTTCGATGCCATCTACGACGACGCACCGCTGACGACCTCCCAGATCTTCAACCCCGAGTCCTACTTTGACGGTCCGGAGCCCCTGGACATCCGCTTTAGCGCTGAAGCTGTCATGGGCGATGATGCCGTCTACGACAACGCCTTTGGCGAACTCCAGGTGCGCTCCTGGCTGCGCACCCATCACACCGACGAGGCCTCCTACGATCCCGACGACGCGGCCACCGGGCTTCGAGGCGACCGCATCCGCGCCTACCCCCTGAACCCCGAAGATGACGAGGCCATCCTCGTCGCCCATCTCAGCTCCTGGAAGTCCGAGGACCAGGCCCGTCAATTCGCCACCGCCTTGGAGTCCACTGCTCGCTACCGCCACGAGGTTGAGAGTCACCACAGCGAGGGCACCCACGGCGAGGGATGGTGCCTTCGCCTCGGCGATGACGCCGCCGGCGAGCGACTGCTCATCGAGCGTTGGGGCGATATGGTGCTCTATATCGAGGGCGCCCCCTCCCTTCTCGACGGCGAGGGCCGAGAAACCGACGCCACAACCTTTCAGGTCCGCGAGAGCGTCTGGGAGAGCCATCGCCGACAACCCCTTCGCGAGGTCCTGGACCATCAAGAAGTCGATGTCGACAGCCCATCGCCGGCCACTTCATCGGCGGTCTCGGTCATCCCCTTTCATTGCCACTGATCGCTCAATAGGGGCGGCCCTGAGCATCGAAGGCCCCTTCAAAATGCTCGATCCCTGGCGGCTCCTCGCCCAAATCGACGGCGATCACGTCGAAGCGATATCCCTCCCCCGGCTCCCCGCAATGCTTTGCATAATAGCGGCCCACCCGAGTGATCGTCCGTCGCTTTCTGGCCGTCACCGATAGCTCCGGGGCCACCTGCGAGCCGTCGCTTCGACTCTTCACCTCCACAAACGCCACCAACCACGCCCCTTCGTCCACCAGATGGCGTCGAGCCACGATATCGATCTCGCCGAAGTCGCACTCAAAATTCGTAGTCTCGATCTCCCATCCCTGCTCGCGAAGATGGCCACAGGCCACCGCTTCTCCCCGCGCACCGAGTTCCTTTCTCTTTGCCATCTGACAACCTCCCCTGCATGCATTGAACCGGTTGTTACCGCCGTGATCGACGCTGCGCTCAGCCCGGATCAGCGATCTGGAACTCCACCAAACGACTGGCGGTGGATCGGGCATGGCCCGTGGCTTTTGAGCGCCTCTCGATGCTGGGCCGTCCCGTATCCCTTGTGGCTCTCAAAGCCATACTCCGGCCACCGCCCGGCCATCTCCTTCATCCACCGATCTCTCGACACCTTCGCCAGCACACTGGCAGCAGCGATCGCCCGGCTTCGCCCATCTCCTTTGACCACCGCCCGCTGCTCAAAGGCCAGCCCGGGGACCACCATATGCCCATCGATCATCACAAGCTCTGGTTCTTCGCCAATGCCCTCCACGACCCGTTGCACAGCGCGATGCATGGCCTCGAAGGTGGCCTCCAGAATATTGATCTCATCGATCCGCTCCGCCGACGACGTCTCGATTGCCCATCGTTTCGGACTCTGCTTCAAGATCTCGAAAATCGACTCCCGATCGATTTCCTTCATCTTCTTGGAATCGTCCAATAACTCTCCGATTTCTCCGCTCTCAAGCTCCCCGACCTCCAGCCAGTAGGCAGCGGCGTGCACCGGGCCCGCCAACGGGCCCCGACCCGCCTCGTCCACTCCTACAATCCGTTGAATACCGCGCTCTCGAAGCACCTCTTCCACAGCGCCCAGGCGGTGTTCTTCCATGTCAAAAAGGGGCTGCTGTCCCATTAGTTGGCCTCGTTGCAGATCACGATCTGAGCATGGCGACCGGCGCTTTGAAAGACCGACCGCATGCCCTCGGCGACGGCCGACGGCAGAGTCTTGGACGGCGCTTCCATCCATACAGCGCTGAATCCCTTGGGCCCTTTACGTCGCTTTTGAGAATCGACCTGTAGCGCCAGCGCCAGGGCCCGCGCCACTGTCTGGACCTCCGCTTTTCGCGTGCTCGCCCACAACTCCTGCTGTTCTTGGGTCAAGGCGTCCACGTCCAGCTCACCGTTCGGGGTCAGATGAAGCTTCTCAAACCTCGCGTTGAGCAAATGACCACAGACTTTGCTCCACATCTTCTGGACCGAGGGGCGAAGCGCTCCCTTCTGGAGCTGGCCGTTGTCCTTCGCCGCATGATGAAGCCACCGGAAGGGATCCTCCATCCAGCCCCCGCCGCCTTCGTCCTCACCGCTATGGGTGGCCGCCCATTGGCGCACCTCGTCGGGATCGACACCCAACGACTCCAGATCCTCTTCCAGGCGAAAGGAGTTCATCACGAACTCCGGAAACTCTTCGCGTCGAGCCTCCAGTTGTCGCTTCTCTACCCTCAACCGATCGATCTCCTCTCGAGCTTTTCGATAAGCCGGGTCCTGTCTTAACTCTCCTAATTTATCTTCGATCTGCCCCACGATCTTTCGCAATTTCTTGGCCTGCGGAAGACGCTGCTGGAGCTCCGACTCGTTTTCGACCCCGGCGTGAAAGAGGAGATGATCGATGCGCTCGCGGAAAAATATCTCTTCCTCTCGGATCTTATTGATCCGGCGCCGGATGGACTCCAGCCTCACCTTATGAAGGCCCGCCTGGCCCATTTTGTGGTAGTACCTCAACCACTCAAAGCCGGCGAACGCAAAGCCAGGAATGGCCCCCAGGGCCACCCAGCGGTGGCTATCATAGAGGGCGATCGAGGCGCCCAGGCCGAGGATGATCATCGCAACGCCCGCCCAGAAAAGCGCCCCCTTCCAGGGCTTTCCGGGAAGCTCGGCGTGGACCGCATCCAGGGCCCGATCTTCCTGCTCACCATAGCGGTCGAGCTCCTTATAGAATTCGTCGAGTCGCCTGTCCTTGCTCTCCAGCAGCTCCAATTCCTCATCGTCGAGCTCGTTGACGGCGATGCCGTCCAGCTTTTCTCGCCCCTCCTGGAGCTTGGCCTCCAATTTCGACGCTTTGCCCAAGGCCTTTCGCGCATCCTCAATACGCGACTCCAACCCCTTGATCTTGTCTTCGACGACCTCCACCTCCAGGGCCAGTCGAAATTGCTCCACCACCTCTGGGATCTGGGGGTTGTCGCCGAAACGAGACTCCGGCCGGGGCTCCGGGAGCTCATCGGCCTCAAAGCGCCATAATCCCAGCGGGTAAAAGACCTCGGGTGAGGGCATCCCCAGCTTCTCGCGAAGCGCCCCCTCCACCTTGGCGGCCCCGCGGACCAGGTCCCGAAATTCGTTCTCCTCGTGGCGCTGTAACCGCACCGACTCCGCATCGCCGCGGCGAAGAACCCGAAACGTCGATCGTCCTCCCTGAAGCACCACCGCTATCTTTGAGCTGTCGTCTAATTCCAGGCTCTCTCGCCAGGCCTCATCGACCACCGTGGGGTAGAGACAGGCCACCACCAGGCGCTGGACGACGTCGGCCTTCAATCCCGGCGGCAAGGCCAAGTCGGCGACTTTTCCCTCCGGGGCCAGTCGCGTCACATCCTCGATCCCCGCCACCCCCTGGAAGATACATTCACTAAGGCGCATGAAGTGCTTGCTCTCCGCTATGCATGATTAACGCGGGTCAACCCGCATGCCCATCATACGCCGCGCCATCCCAAATGGTAAAGGCGACGCTCACAGAGCGTCGCCTTTAACGTGCACTTGTCTCGCAGAGACGAGACCCCGGGCCCCATGCTCCATCGATGCGATGAACCACGAAGCGCTACAGGGTCGTTCAGATTCCCTTGCGATTGCGCTTACTTCGAATCCGCGCCCGCTTGCCGGACAGCTCTCGAAGATAATACAACTTGGAGCGGCGAACCCGTCCAATGGAGGCGCGCTCGATCTTGGCGATCCGAGGGCTGTGGATCGGGAAAATCCGCTCCACACCGACGCCGTGCGAGATCTTTCGCACCGTCATCGTCTCCTCGGCTCCTCCACCTTTTCGGGCTAATACCACGCCTTCAAAGACCTGAACCCTTTCCTTGTCGCCCTCACGGATCAAGAGGTGAACCTTGATGGTATCGCCGGGGCGAAAGTCAGGGTGGTCGTCGCGAAGTTGTTCAGCGTTGATCTTTTCCAGAAGTTCCATGGTCAATCTCCTTGGTGATCGGGGTCGAAGCGCCCGTTGAGGACGGTTCGACGAGCCGACCACGGCGACTCGTCAATATTCCTAATTCGGTCCCAGTATTCCTGACAGCCCCAATTTGACCGCCCGCCTGAGGACGGGGAGGCTTATCACCCGCCCTGGGGAATTTCAAGCGCCCCAGGCGATCGCTCCCTCCTCGATCAGCGCTCCTTGATGGCGCCGATCTTGGCGTTGTCCCGGGCCAACTCCTCGCGCCGCGTGATCCGCTGGTACCAGAACATGATCAGCGTCGATGTCATCACGATAAAGACGGAGTATAGAATGGGGATCAACATCACTTCCGACTGCGTTTGACCGCTGAATACCAGCGCCACGATCAGAATCGCCAGCGGGCCATTTTGGATCCCCGTCTCCATCGAGATCGTCCGCGATCGAACGGGACTGAGCCGCGTGCTCCGGGCCAGAAAGTAACCAAAACTAAAGCCGATGAGCCCCAGGGCGATAGAGACAAAATAGATCGCCGGGCCCGTGGC
>CAYQBU010000001.1:0-65446 GCA_964415785.1 uncultured Bradymonadales bacterium | reverse complement strand
TGGTGGTAGGCGTAGTACATCCGCTTGGCCGTATTGGCGTAGGAGATCATATTCATCGATCTCGCTTTCACCACGGACTGGCTGTAGGCCGCGGAATCGGCTGCGGTCTGAACTTCCATTTTGGCCTGGGATGATTCGCCAGCCTCAAAGACGATCATAGAGGCGAGGGTCAGGATGAGGAAGGAGGCAAAGACAAGGATGATGACAGCGCCGCCCTGATGCCCGTCGAAAGTCCGAAGTCGGTTGGCAATGGAGTTTATGGCCATCATGGGGAAATTCCTTGGTCAATGGGTGAAGCAAAAAAAGTGGGGTCCAGTACTTGGCGGGGAAAGCGGCCGCAAATGCTCACAGGGAATCGGCGATATTTTGAATGGTGCCGCCAATACCGCCGGGAACTTGATCGCTGGGCTCCATTTGGGAGTTGAAAGTATGGGAGCGTGTGATCGTCGAGTAGTAAGCCAGGCGCCCGCCGACGGTGCCGCCACTGCCGAAGACACGCTCGGCGATGGGGAAGGCCATATGTTGCTGGTAGGCAATGGTGGCACCGGAGGCGTCTTCATTGTCGTCGGTGGGAGTATCGACTTCACCACAGAGGTCGCCACTGCATTCTTGTTCGCCGGTGGCAGCATTGGAGAGTTGGACCGTCATCGCACAATAGGCGAAGTGCATCTTGCGCTGCCCACGGGTCTCAAAATCAGAGGTGTCAAACCCACGGGGGACCGACAGGTTCCCCGTGGCGCCCGTCATGGGAGCCGTATTATGAAATTGGGTATGACCAGCGGGACCAAAGGAGATGGGACCAATGCCCACGCCATAGTCCATTTCCAGTCCATTGATGAAGTGTTCGAGCGTGTCGCCACTTTCGTTACACCCACTCAGATTCATGAAGTAATCGCTGGGTGCCACAGGGGCGACGGCAGCAGCAGCGGCCACTCGGGCCTTTTCAGCGACCAGGGATTCGTCGACATCATTGCGTTGGATTTCTGCTTCCGGGCCCCAAACGGCGACGACGCGAGCCGCGTTATAGGAGGCCAGCGTGGAGAGGAGTCCGGCGGTATTGAGCACGATTAACTGCAGCAGTCCAAAGATCAAAAGAAGCAAAACGGGCAACACGATGATCGTCTCCACGATCACCGTCCCCTGCGCTTTGACCAGGCGGGGAGTGCTTTGCTCGGGCACGGAGGTCAAAAGCCTAAAACCGATGTAGAGCATCAACCAGGCCGCGATACTTAGGCCGAGGTGAATAAGGGCTTCCACCGGGATCATGCCCAGGGCACCGGTGTCGTAGGCGGACCAAAGCGCGGCTCGGGTCTCACCGGGCAGGACCCAGGCAGCGGATAGGACAAAGATCGTGCTGACACCGAGCAGGTGGACGATTCCACGGAGAAGACCGAGCGCAGCCATATCTGAGAGGCGAGCCGGTTTGAGAAGGTCTCTGATGGATTGCATCATAAGTGTCGTCCGAGTGCATGAGGTCAGCGGCAAACTCAATCCGTTCTGTCACTACTCCCCGAGGGAGCGTTGATGTCGTGCTGGTAATATTGTGCAAAAAGCTTACCAGTTTCGGCTCCAGAGGCCAATAGGCGAGAGGAGAAATCTTTGGGTCCCGGCGATCACCAAGGGTTTTCGGGTGTTTGCGTGGATCTGGACAATGCCCCGGGATGGATAGGCCACATGGGTTGCTTCGTTGGGGTCAGAGGGGATGTGACAAGATGGCACATCGGTGGGTAGAGCAGGGAGTATGGACTATTGGGGGGCGACCACGATCAGATGGTCAGTAGAGTGAATGGGTAAGGTGGGGGCCGGGGGCAAGAAGAGTTGAGTGTCGCGGCGAATCCCGAGGAGGGCGAGGTTGGTATGATCCATCACCTGCGAGGCCAGGGCATCAAATCGTGGGGAGTCGGAGAGCGGTGGAAGGTCGAGTTCCTCCCAGGTGATCTCGCGAAATTGAACGCCGGATCCAGCCCGGAAGAGGTCATCAAAAAAGGTAGAAAGGCCGCGATGCTGGGTGACCTGAGCGAGCATGGCGCCCGTAAAATGCTCTGGCAAGACGCAGTGGTCGATGCCCACGTCGTCGGTGAGTGAGAGGTTGGTCTCGTCGAGTAATTCGGCGATGATGTAGCACCCGGCGTGCGAGGAGCGAAGGGCCATGGCGGTCAAAAAAGTGCGGGCATCGAGGGTGGTGTCGGAGCCGGGATGGGTGCGGTCGGCGAGAAGTACAGCGGCCGTGGACTCGGTGATGGGTAGCTCGGAGAAAGGGGTTGGTTGGCGGGGTTGGGTGAGTTGATGGGTGAGCCTGGGGGCGTCGGGCAGCGGGGGGAGAGGGGCCTCGATGGGGCCGGAGGACAGGATGGCGATGCGAGCCTCAGGGTCTGTGGAGAGAAGATCGGTGAGGAGGCGGGCGCCGTTGGGATTCCACCCCACGATGAGGATGTCGATGGGGGGTTGCTCAGGCGGAGTGGTCATGGAGGGGCTCCAGGAGGTCGGAGGCGGGTTCGAGGACCAGAATCTGGTCGTCCGCTTGGAGGAGAAGATCGCCGGGAGAGACCAGAACCTGGTGCTCGCGGAGTACGCCAACAGGGGCGGCGCCGGTGCGGGCCATAATATCGGGGATGGCGGTGGCGAGAGGTTGGCCAAGCCAGGTGGTATGGGGAGCGAGGAGGGCGAAGCGCGAGCCGGCGGCGACGTCGAAGATATTGTCGAAAGCGCGGTGGATGGCCGGGGTTCTCAGGGTTTGGGCGAGCAGGGAGCCTCCATGGCGGTGGGTGATGATCACGTCGTCGGCGCCCAGGGAGCGGGCGTGGGCAGCGTGGGCCTCGTCGCGCAGCTCGACGGTGAGATGGAGATCGGGGTGGCGCCGGCGCAACTTGAGGGTGCGCAAAAGGGTCTTGGCGTCGGCATCGCTGACGCCCGGGGAATCCGGTGATAACAGGGCGACGGCGCGAGCGCGGTCGAGTTGGGCGAGCTCTAAATCGTCGGGGTTTTCGATCGATTTTCTCAGGTGGTGGAGGCGAGCATCGATGGGGATCTCCAGGGTCTCCTGATCGGTGATCACGACGATATGGTGGTGAGGAACGGTGTTGCGCAGATCGGCGATGAGGCGAGGCCCATTGGGGTTCCAGCCCAGGACGGCGATGTGGTCATGAATGCCCAGGATATCGAGGCCCATGGTCTCTTTGTTGCGTGCGCGCTCCACCAGTGAGGTGGTGAAGACGCCGATCATGATGCTCCAGAAGCCAAGGCCCAGGACCATGACGATGCCGGCGATGACGCGACCTCCCGCGGTGTGGGGCACGAGATCGCCGTAGCCGACGGTGCTCAGCGTGACCACGGCCCACCACAGGGCGTCGCTAAAGGAGTCGATGCCGGAGCCGACACCCCGTTCAAAGATGGTGATCCCCAGGGTGCCGAAGAGCATGGTGGAGATAAAATAGGTGAGGATGATGGCGTTGCCGCCGCGCTGACGGGGGAAGCCCTCACCGAGGCCCTTGAAGAAGTGACTGAGGAAATTAGAGGCCCTCAGCAGGCGCAAGGTGCGCAGGATGCGCATGAGCCGAAAGAGTCGAACCGTGCGAAAGATACGAAAGAGGCGAAAGACGCGAAGGATGGGGAGCAGAGACAGCAGCTCAATCCAGGTGTGGCGAATAAAGAACCATCGCCGGCCTTTGGGCGTGATCCATAGCTTGGAGCCATATTCGGCGGCCAAGATGGAGGTGATGACGATGTCGCTCCAGAAAAAGAAGCTGCGATCCACGTGGGTACTCAGGGCGTTGAGCCAACCGGCGGCGGTGCCATCGGTGACCGCGATCTCGACGATCAACAAGAGGATGGACAGCAAAACGAGGCCAAAGATCGCCAGCTCCACCAGCGGGTGGTACCAGAATTGGTAGGCCAGCCGACGGCGTCGATCGTGGCGCAATTCGCGGGCAAAGCCGGCGCCCATAAAGTCGGCGGCGTTCTCGTCGCGAAGGCGTTCGGGGGAAGTAGAGGACATCGCAAGTGGGGGCTAACGGCGGCGGATGGGGACCTTCCGGCTGGCGTTTTGGTAGGTCACGTCGAAGCCGCGAAAACGGGGAATGTAGCGTTCTTTGGGATCATCGGCGCGAGCCGTCTTTTTGTCCAGAGGAGTCAGGAGGACGCGGCGGCGGGCGGGATTGACGTCGCATTGGTAGCGCTTGCCCATGTGGGTCCAGACGCGGGGAAAGTCCTCGGAGAGCTCGTCGAGTTGGTATTGGTAGATCCCAAACAGGTCGACCAGGTCCGGTCGCAGATCCTGGGCTTCGACGAGCATGAGGTCTTCGGCGGCGGCGACGCCCAATTCGGCGAGGCGGTCGGCGAGATAGGTTTTTGGCTCCGGGGCGTCGGGCCCCTGCTGCCAGGTGCGGTCGCGGTCGCGCTTGGGCCAGCGGGCGAGGAGATCCCAGAGGTGGAGGTCCTGCAGGAGGCGTTCGCCGGCATCGTCGAGGAGGCGGCCCTCCAGGATGGCCTCGGCGGCCGCCTGGTGGAGGACGTCGCCTTCCAGGTCCGATTCCCGGGTATCGAGGGTGACGCCGGCGTGTTCGTAGGCGATGATGCCGCGGAGATAGGGACGGCCGTGGCGGGTGCCGGCTTTGGTGCGTGTCACCGTGGGGGTGCCGATGCCGGCGTCCAGAAGCTGGTTGTAGGAGCAAGGCAGCAGGAGGCGGCCGGTGCCGCGGATACCGATGCCGCCATCGCCGAGCCAGAAGTGGTCGAGGATGAGACCGGCGACGGGGTCTCTGGGAGGCGACTTATCGCTGATCACAGGAGGGTCGAAGGGCCAGATGGAGAGCTCGATGTCGCCATTGGCCCAGGGCTCGGAGCGCCCTCGCTTGGCACGACCTTCATGGCGGTATTTCAGGGCCCGCTGGCGGGCGACGAAGGCGGATTCTGGAATGCGCTTCAAGAGGTAGTCGGCGAGCTTTTCGGGGGGCGGAAGGGGGGTGGAGTCGGCCGTGGGGTCGGTGGGGGTGACGTTGAGGCGGGCGCGGAGGCTGTCGGCGATGCGGCGGGCTTCGGAGAGGCGCGAGCGGTGAAGGCCGTGGCGATGGGCGTCGCCGCCTCGCAGGCAGCGCAACTGGACGGTGACCTCGTCGCCGGTGCCTTTGAGCAGCTTTGTGCGGGCCCGTTTGATGGTCTCTTTGTTGCGGCCACCCAGATGGTGATGGGGTAGGAGCAGATCGCGGCCCATCTGGAGCAGAGCGACGAGGTCGGCGGCGGTGGCGGCCAGCGAGTCTGGGGGATCGAGGAGGATGCGGGCTTCGTCGCCATTGACGGGAAGGGCACCCATGCGCCGGCCCCGTTCGGTGAGGTGGTGATCTTCATCGAGGGCGCCCATGCGGCGGAGGCGCTTTCGGGCTTTGTCGATGGCGAAGGCCGGCGGTTGGCTCAGCCAGGGGGCGTCGTCGAAGCGCTGGCCCTGGAGTCCACAACGGGCGGCGCGGAGGACGACGTCGTCCAATTCGACGCGTTCGATGGCTGGTCGGGTGGCCTCGTCGGGGTTAAAGCGCTGGCTCCAGAGGCGGATGCATTGGCCGGGGCGGACGCGACCGGCGCGGCCGGCGCGCTGGTCGGCGGAGTCCTTTGCGATGGGGACCAGGGCGAGGGCGGAGCGGCTGCCGCGGTGGACGCGCATGCGGACCAGGCCGCTATCGATGACGGTGGTGACGCCGGGAAGGGTCAGGGAGGTCTCGGCGACGTTGGTGGCCAGGAAAATGCGGCGCCTGGAGGCCTTGTCGCGCAGGGCGTGGCTCATCTTTCCGGGGGGCAGTCGGCCGTGGACGGGGAGTATCTCCACGTCTTGGGAGAGGCTGCGAAGGGTGGATTGGCAGTCCGAGATCTCGCCCTTGCCCGGCAGGAAGACCAGGATATCGCCATCGTCGTCGCTAAGCGCCTTGTCTACGGCCTTGCGAACGCGGCTCGCGAGGTCGTCGGAGGTCGGGGCCTTGGCCTCTCCCTGGTAGGTGATATCCACGGGATAGGTGCGGCCCTCACTGATGACCTTTTGGGCGCCGATATCGTCGGCGATGCCCTGAGCATCGACGGTGGCGCTGGTGAGGATGAGGGGAGCGTTGAAGTCACCGCTGGCCTTGAGATCGAGCATGATGGCCGTGATCAGGTCGACCTCCCATCCGCGCTCGTGGAATTCGTCGATGATCAGGGCGTCGAAGTCGTCGGTGCCGTCGCTGAGCATCTGGAGGACGACGCCGGTGGTGGCGAAGATGATGCGGGTGTCGCCACCGGTGCGATCGTCGAAGCGGACGCGGTGGCCGATGGTCTGTCCCGGGGATTCGTCCAGAGCTTGCGACAGGTAGCCCGATAGGGAGCGGCAGGCCACGCGTCGCGGTTCGACGACGAGGACCGTGCCGGAGACGCGGTCGGCGAGCCACAGCGGAAGGCGAGTGGATTTGCCGGAGCCCGTCGGGGCGGTGACCACCAGAGGGGCGTCGGACTCCAGGGCCGATTCCACGTCGTCGCGGGAGCGGTCAATGGGCAGGGACTGGTCGAAGGCGTCACTGAGATTCATGGTGCCTTAGGGGTTGAAAGCGTCGACTCGTTGCTCAAATTCACGAAAAAAGGTGGCCGCGTGGACCCCGTCGGCCAGGGCGTGATGGACGGTGAGCTGGAGAGAGGCCTCAAATCGGCCGTCGGCGTTGGGCCCGATCTTGCCCCAGGCGATGCGGGGGGCGCAGTCGTCGGGATCGCCGGGCATGGGGTGGCGGATGCTCTGGAAGTCCAGCCAGGGAAGACAGGTGATATAGACCAGATCGGGGCGGCGATCGTCTTCCAGGTAGAGCTGTTGACGGCTCCGGGAGTCGGCGCTGGCCTTTCGGATGCGATCGGAGAAGGTGCTCAGGTCGGCATCAAAGAGGGCGGTGGCGTAGTTAAAGAGGTCGTTGTCGCCGAGCACCGTAAAGGAGGCCTGGTTTTGCTCGATGCGATAGACCTGGTCGCCTCGAAAGCGCAGGCGCAGCGCCTCGGTGGCGTTGGCGGCGCGCAATGCGGTGTGGATCATGGTGGCGAAGAGGCCAAATTCGTCTCGGGCGTCGCTCTGGACCAGCGGGGTCAGGTCGACGCGGCTGGAGACGTCGAAGAAGGGTTGATCGAAATCGCGAAAGAATTCGTAATGGGAGCGCCGTGGCCAGCGCTCGAGATCGATGGGGGTGATGAGTTCGTCGAAAGCCATGGAGATCTTAAGTGACGATGGAAAGGTGTCCTAACGGAGCGTGTGAGATGGATAATGAAAAGACGGTGAGATTGGAAGTGTTCGGTCGGGTTCAGGGTGTGTTTTTTCGGGCGACGACGCGCAAGCAGGCGAGGAAACACGGCGTTCGGGGATGGGTTCGCAATCGGCGCGATGGGTCGGTGGAGGCTGTGTTGCAGGGCCCAGAGGACAAGGTCGAGGAGATGGTGGAGTGGGCGCATCAGGGCTCGTCGGCGGCGCGGGTCGATCGGGTCGAGCGCAGCGCGGTGGAGGACGGAGAGCGTTTCCAGGGATTTGAGGTGCGGCGTTAGCGAGTCGCTAGCGCCAGCCCAGGTGGTGGAGGCCCCACCAGCCGATCAGGATGGCTTCGGCGGCGTCGTGGCGAAGCGAGGTGGGGCGCTCGGCGCCGGTGATCTCGATGACTCGGCGAGCCAGGGTGTCGGCGGCCTCCTTGGCGGTGGCGGCGTCACGCCGCTGATGGGGCTCCAGGACGGCCTGGCGCCAGGTCTTTGGGCTGACCTCGTGGAATTGAGCGCCCAATTTATCGCCGGCCTTGCGCCAGATCGCGCCGAGGTTGCGATCGCCCTCTACGATAAGGTGGGCAGGAGGTCCGGCATCTTTGATGAGGCCATAGACGGCCTGTTTGAGTCGCCGTCGAGACCCAAAATTTGTGGAGCGGTAATCGATGAGGTTGCCACTGCGATGATAGGTGGCGAGGCCGCTGCGGAGGCCCAGATCGACGGCGAGCAATGTGTCGTCGGCGCTCATGCGATGGTCTGGGTGGCGGCGTCGCGGATGGCGGCGATGGCGCTGGCGTAGTCGTCGCTGCCAAAGATGGCGCTGCCGGCGACGAGGACGTCGGCGCCCGCGCGGCGGATGGCGCCGGCGTTGGTGGGTTTGACGCCACCATCGACCTCGATGAGGGCGTCTTCGCCGAGGGCGTCCAAGCGCTGGCGAGCCTCGATGAGCTTGTCCAGGGTGTGGTCGATAAAGCTCTGGCCGCCAAAGCCGGGGGAGACGCTCATGTTGAGGAGCAGATCGATGTCCTGGGCCAGGTGATCCAGCCAGTGAAGCGGGGTGCCGGGGTTGATGGCCAGGCCGGCCTGAGCGCCGGCGTTGTTGATCTGCTGAATGGTGCGGTGGGGATGGTCACTGGCCTCCGGGTGAAAGCAGACCAGGTCGGAGCCGGCCTCGGCAAAAAGCGGGGCCATCTCGTCGGGGTTTGCGATCATCAAATGAGTGTCCAGAAAGGCCTCGGGGAGCGCCCGGCGAAGGCTTTTTACGACGGGAAGACCGATGGTGATATTGGGCACATAGTGGCCATCCATCACGTCGACGTGAAGCCAGTCGGCGCCGGCGTCGAGTACGCTCTGGCACTCGTCGCCGAGATGGGCAAAATCGCTGGCCAGTATTGAAGGAGCAATATGGAGATCTGCCATGGCAAAGACTCGCAAAAAGGAGTGGTTCAGGACTCGGTTCGTTGAAGAAGCGCACCGAAGAAGGCGTCGCAGCCGAAATCCGCCGGCTCCAGGCGAAGCTCCTGGCGCTCATTGATGGCACTCCAGTAGGCCTCCGGGAGTCCTTCGCGGGGCGATGAGCGCTCGAATTCGGGGTGCTGCTCGAGGAAATATTCGATGACCTGTGGGCCCTCTTCGTCGGTGAAGCTGCACACACTGTACATCAGGTGGCCGCCAGGGGCGACGAAAGGAGCGGCCTCGTCGAGGAGTTGGCGCTGCAATTGGGCTCGATTGGCGATGTCGTCGGGTTGACGGCGCCATCGGGTTTCGGGGTGTCGGCGGATGACGCCCAGGCCGGTGCAGGGAGCGTCGACGAGCACCAGATCTTGGGGACCCATCTCGGAGGGGAGGTCACCCAGGGTCGTCGCATGGCACTGGATTTGATCACCTAAACCATTGCGTTGGGCCGCCTTTTTGAGCTCATTGAGTTTCGATTCGTGGGGGTCGACGGCGTGAATGACCGCCTGGTCGCCCAGTTCTTGAGCGAGATGAAGGGCTTTGCCACCGAGTCCCGCGCAGGCGTCCAACACGGTGCAGGGTCGATTGGCGATAGCGCTGGCGGCGATACATCCGATGAGCTGACTTCCCAGGTCCTGGATGACGGCGTCGCCTTCATCGAGGGCCTTTCGGAGGGATTCGTTCATGCCCGAGGCGTGGTGAGCCAGAGGCATCCCATCGATCGGTTGGGAGGTGGAGATGAGAGGGTGGTCAAGTTGCTCCAGGAGGGCTGGCGAGGTGATGCGAAAGGTCAGCGGAGCTTGCTCAGTGAGGACGGACGCGCGCTCTTGGGCGCGCTCCAATCCGCTCTGGTCGATGAGGTAGGAGGCCAGCCAGTCGGGCAAGGAGTAGCGGATGGCCAGGTAGCGCGTCGGCTCTTTGGTGGGATCGATGCCTTCCCAGATGGGCGTGTCCTGGCGCTTTCGAAGCCAGTTTCGAAGGACGCCGTTGGTGAAGCCAGAGGCGCCGCGTCCGCAGCGCTTTTTACTGATGGCGACGGCGCGATCGACGGCGGCGTGATCAGGGATGCGATCGAGAAAGAGGATCTGGAAGAGCGCCATTCGGAGCGAGATCAAGACCGGGCGATCCAGGCCCTCCAGATCTCGGCTGACCAGGGGACGAAGCTCCTCATCGAGTCGGCGAAGCCAGGTCAGGGTGCCATAGACCAGGGTGGTGCAGAGGGCGCGGTCGCGCTCGTCGAGATCGCTTTGGCGAAGGGCCTGGTCGAGGGCGAGGTGGCTGAAAGCGTCGTTGTCGAGGACGCGCTGGAGCACGTCGGTGGCGATGGTACGGGGACAGCTCATGGATGATCTCCGCGGTCGGCATCGGGCGAAAGGAAGCGGTCGCCCTCGTTGATGGTGTGGCCGTTGAGGAAATCACCGATGTCCATGGCACGCCGGCCGGGAGCCTGAAGTTCGAGACATTCGAGAACACCCTCGCCGGTGGCGATGTGGAGTTCGCCGGCCTTGCGGTCGGCACGAATGACAGTGCCGGGAGGCTGGTTGGAAGCGGTATCCAGGGCGCGTGCGAGATGGAATTTGATGCGTTCAGACTCCTCATTGGCGAGTTCAACGGTAGAGAAGGTGCCCGGCCAGGGATGAAACCCGCGAATCTTAAAGGCCAGTGAGGCCGCGCTATCACTCCAGTTGAGGGCCCCGTCGTCGCGCGAGAGCATGGGGGCGTAGCTCGATTGGGCGTCGTCTTGCTCTACCGGGTTGAGGCTGTCGAGGTGGATCAGACGCATGACGTCGACGATCAACTCGGCGCCCATTTCAGCGAGGCGGTCGTGGAGTTCGCCCGCCGTCTCCAGGGGGCCAATGAGGGTTCGTTTTTTGAGGAGCATGGGACCGGTGTCCAGGCCTTCTTCCATCTCCATGATCGTGATGCCCGAGCTCTCCTCTCCATTGGCGATCGCCCAGTTGATGGGGGCGGCACCGCGATATTTGGGCAAAAGCGAGGCGTGAATGTTGATGCACCCGTGGGGGGGGACATTGAGCACCTTGGGCGATAGGATTTGGCCGTAGGCGGCGACGACCACTACATCGGGGGCCCAATCTTTGTGGTGTTCCAGCGCCAGGTCGTCGTTGATGTTTTCCGGTTGAAATATGGGGAGTCCCGCGTCCTCGGCGGCGACTTTGACGGCCGTGGGTCGGCGCTTTTTACCGCGCCCGCGGCGCCGGTCGGGCTGGGTAATGACACCGACCACGTCGTCGCTGGAGGTGGCCAGGGCATTGAGGGCGGGAACAGCAAAGTCGGGGGTGCCCATATAGACGATGCGCAGGCGGCGGCGGGTCGAGGAGGAGTCACTCATCGAAGCTCCTGGGGGTAGAGAGGAGGGGAGTTGAAGGGATTAGAGCTTTGGGGTGTCTTCTTTTTCTTCTTCGGCGCGGGCCATCTTTTTGAGGTGCTTTTTATACTTTTTGATCAGCAGGCGGCGTTTGAGGCCGCTGAGGTGCTCCAAAAAGAGGACGCCATCGAGGTGGTCGATCTCGTGTTGGATAGCAACGGCCAGAATCTCTTCGGCCTCCAATTCATAGGGGTCGCCATTGCGATCGAGAGCGCGGACGGTGACCTGGTGGGCGCGGTCGACTTTTTCGTAGACGCCGGGAATGGACAGGCAGCCCTCCTCCCAGGTGATATGCCCCTCGGCCTCCACGATTTTAGGATTGATGAGGACGTGAAGGTTGCCCTCCTCTTCGCCGGCGGTGGTGTCGATGACGGTGATGCGCTTGCTGATGCCGATTTGAGGAGCGGCGAGCCCGATGCCGGGAGCGTCGTACATGGTCTCCACCATGTCATCGACGAGTTGTCGGATGTCGTCGGTGACCTCCTCGACGGGTTCGCAGCAGGTCTGGAGGACGGGGTCGGGAAAGAGAACGATGTCGCGAATGGCCATGGTCGACTCGGTTTGATGGAGGGGGGTTGAGGGTCGGGTAGGGCGGTTCAATTAACGCTGAAGGATCGCTTCCAGGTAGTCGCGGCGCAGGTCTGGATCGCCGAGCACGGCGTAAGCATCATCGAGGGCATCGGCGATTTCGTCCAATTCATCTTGATAGGTATGACTCAATTCAAAGGGAAGCTGTTGGGGGTCAAAGCGGCTCTGACGCGCCTGGTAGGCCTGGCGAATGCGCTGGCTGTCGGCTCCCCGGCGGATATCGAGGATGGTGTAGTAGTCGTCGTGGCGGACGGCCTTGAGTAGGCGCTCCAATTCCTGGCGATCTACGGCTCGAGGTTCTTTAGTGGCGGCCGCGGAAGGGGAGATTCTGGGTGGGGTTGGCAGCGAATCAGCGTTGCCGGAAGAGGGTTGCTTCTGGGGCTCCACGGACTCCAGGACCAACTCGCCATCGAGATAAGATGTGGTCTCCCGGTCCTGGTGCTCCGGCTCCAGGGGAGCGACCTCGTCGTCGAGGTGAAGCAGTTCACAGACGGTGGCGTGGACTTCCTGGGCCGTGGTGGAGGGATCGAACCAGCAGGCGAGGCCCAGCGCCTTTCGGGCGGCGTCCTTGTCGTTCGGTGCCGGGGCATGGATGGCGATGGGGACGAGGGTTCCCAGAGGACGATCGAGGAGGGCCCGGGCCAGGACCTGGACTCGATCGCCGCCTTTGGTATCGACGATGAGCACCAGGTCGGGAGGGCTCTGCTGGAAGTGGCGGATCCCCTCGGAGGGCAACCGACAGGCCAGGAGCTCCAGTTGCTCGCCGGCGACAGATTCCAGCTCCTGGGCCCACGTCGGGGCTGGACCACCAATGAGAAGAAGCCTGGCCAAAATGGATACCTTTTAGCTGCGCTTGCGATAGATATGGCCTTTCTTGTGGATACCATACCCATCGGGCAGAAGCGGTTCCAGATCCTCGCGGTCCTCTTTGGGCACTTTCCAGCCCGGGTTCTCGGCGCAGATCTCAACGATCTTTTGAAGAATGCGCAGAGACTCTTCGGTTTGGAGGCGCTCAATGAGGGGTTCCCGGGGAAGATCTTCGATGTCCTGGGCCATCAATGCATCGACGGCCAGAAATCGGATCGGTTCGTTATCATCTTCCAAAAAGCGGATCAGTTGGTCGGCGAGCTCCGGCGATTGGAACTCGGCGGCTCGAAGCATGAGCTCGCGCTTTTTCTCCGGATTGCGGCGATAGCCGATATCGTCGGCGGCCAGCAACTCGGTGATCAACTCCGCCATATCGTCGTAGCTGACGAGGTCGGTGAGGACTTTGAGGGGCCAGTTGATATTCTCTTCGATCTCTTTGAGCCGGTCGGCGATGATGCCGACGACGTCGGTTTCGCCGCGGCGGCCGAGATCGACGAGCACGGAGTAGGTAAATTGTTTCTCATCGGCGTCGGTGGTGTGGTTGGGGCCCGTCTCTTCAAAGCGGGACATCAAGGTGCGGATGGCATCGGGAGACCCGATGGAGCGCAGCTCTTCGATGGCATATTTTCGCTCCGCGGCCTGGACGTACATATTGGTCAGCGTCTTTTTGAGTTTTTTGATGCGACGCTCGCGCGCCTTTTCTTTGTCGAAGAGAAAGTCGAGAAATCCCATGGTTGCTCCAAGTTGAGTCGGCGAAGCAGTGAATATACTGAATTGGTGCGTCTTCATTCGAGGGATAAACGGGCGACGGGCGCGTCACATTTCGACACCCCGGCACCGGCTTGAACCTCGTGCGATAAGCGGGCGTTACCACAGTCGGAGGGCCGATCCAAGCCATGGGTCGTCCGTCAATGAGGCGGGGGATTTAAAATAACTTGAGCTTTTGCATCGGTGTTTAGTCTCATTGCCACTGCTAATTCGTCGGGTTGGAGATGGCCCAAGAGGAGATTGAGTGATGAGCACACAAGCACCGAAGACAGGATCGGCGATGGGCTTTGAGAGAGAGGAGCTGCGAGAGCTTCGGGCCCTGCTCGAGGAGCGGCGTCTGTTGCCACTTCTCCCGGTGATTTATATCGCCTGGGCCAATGGGGAGTTGGTCGACGACGAGCTCAAGACGCTGCGGACGCTGGCCAGTCGATTGACCTGGGTGGATGAGGATGCGTTGGAGGTGCTGGGGCGGTGGCTCGATCCCGAGGATCCGCCGACGCCGGTGGAGCTGCAGTATTTGCTCAAGGCCATCGAGGAGCGAAGTGCCCGTCTGTCGGAGGCCGAGCGGCTGTCGCTGGCGGGCGTAGGCCTGGAGATGGCTACTCACTATGGTCGAGATGAAGAAGAGGGCATCGGAATCCCGCTGGAAGATATCGAAAAAGCTCTCGATGAGCTGGAGGCCTCGTTGGGGCTCGTGGGCGTGGAGGCAGCCGGTCAATTGAGGGAGTCCATCGCCGATCGGCCGCTGCCGGCGCCAGACGTGGAGCCGCGAAGCTATGGTTTTGATTCACAGAAGATGGCCCAGATCCTCGATGGGACCCATCATGAGCTTCGCAACGAGGTCCGGGATTTATTGGCGAGCGATGCCTTTGAGTACGTCTACGGCCTGGAGCTCCATGATTATCGAGAGCAGGTGGTGGAGTGGCTCCAGACGCTGGTCGATGAGGGGCTGGGGGAGCGCTGTTTTCCAGACCAGGGCGGGGCCAAGGAAAACCTGGACGCCTTCCTGGCGATCTTTGAGACCCTGGGGATCTTCGATCTCAGTTTGCTGGTGAAATTTGGGGTGCAGTTCGGGCTATTTGGAGGGAGCATCCGCTTTCTGGGTACTGAGAAGCACCATAAGGCCTACCTGAAGGATTTGGCGTCGATGGACCTTCAGGGGTGCTATGCAATGACGGAGATGGGTCGCGGATCCAATGTCCGGGATCTGGAGACGATTGCGCGCTACGACAGTGAGAGCGATGAGTTCGTGATTCACACACCGCGCTCCACGGCCCGAAAGGAGTGGATCGGCGGCGCCGGTCAATATGCGCAAATGGCGACGGTCTATGCCCAGTTGGTGGTCGACGATGAGCAATACGGGGTGCATGCCTTTTTGGTGCCCATTCGCGACGAGGAGGGAAACCCCAAGAAGGGAGTGGAGTTAGAGGACCAGGGGCTCAAGATGGGGCTCAACGGGGTGGATAACGGACGGATCTGGTTTGACCACGTCCGAATCCCCAGGGAAAACCTCCTCGATCGCCATGGGGGCATTGACGACCAGGGGTGCTATCAGAGCAGCATTCCGAGCGCGAATCGGCGATTTTTTACGATGCTTGGGACCCTGGTGGCCGGCCGAATGGGGATCAGCGCCGCCGGCATCAGTGCCTCCAAAGTAGCGTTGGCCATCGCGACTCGATACGGCGCCAATCGCCGCCAATTTGGTCCGGCGGGCAAGGCGGAGATCCCACTTTTGGACTATCGGATGCACCAGCGCGCCCTGATGCCCCAGATCGCAACCAGTTACGCCATGACCTTTGGACTCCACGAAATCATGGGGCGCTACCTGGACGAAGAGGACGATAATCGGCGCCATACGGAGGCGTTGGCGGCGGGCATGAAGGCCTATTCCAGCTGGGCGGCCATCGATATCGTTCAGACTGCGCGGGAGTGCTGCGGGGGCCAGGGTTATTTAACCATCAACCGGCTTCCCGAGATTCGAGCGGACGTCGACGTCTTCGCCACCTTTGAGGGGGCGAATGTGGTGATGATGCAGCAGGTCGCGCGGGCTTGCCTTGCCGATTTTCGAACGGAACTCAGCGGGGGAAGTCTCTTTGGTTTGGCCCGCCTGCTGACGGATCAGGCCAAACGAACGATCACGGAGACTAACCCGGTCGTGACCCGCAATACGGATCCCGACCATCTTCGTCAGGCGGAGTTTCAGCTCGGTATTCTGGAGGCGCGGGAGCAAGACCTGCTGGTGAGTCTGGCGCGGCGATTGAAGCACCGTATCGACAAGGGGATCGATTCCTTTTTGGCGTTTAATGATTGTCAGGATCACGCCGTTGCCCTGGCCAATGCCCATGTGGAGCGTTTCTTACTCCAGTCGTTTGTGGAGGCCGAAAACCAATGCGATGACAAGGAGCTCAAGGCGGGCCTGACTCCTCTGCGAAACCTGTTCGCCATGTCGATCATCGAAGAGGATATGGCCTGGTTTCTGGAGAATAACTACATCCATCAAGCCAAGGCGCGGGCGATTCGAGACATGGTCAATGAGCTCTGCGCCACGGTGCGCAAGGAAGCACTGAGCTATGTGGATGCCTTTGCGATTCCCGACGAATGCCTGTCGGCGCCCATCGCGTTTGCCGAGGGCAAGGCGACGGCCGAAGCGCGGCCGGGGTTTGCCAAAGGGGTAAAGAAAGAGCGTTGAGGGTAAGGCAGGACTATGCAATCGGTGGAAGGAAAAACGGCGATGGTGACAGAGTCGTCGGATGAGCCGAATGATTTTATGCCCCCAATGCGAGTGTTGAGCCCATGAGTGACGGCCACCAGGAATTTCGCTACGCCCATATTCACGGGTTTTCGTCGGACGCCAATTCAACCAAGGGGCGATTTCTCGAGGAGCGCTTTCGGGAGTATGGGGTGGACCTGGCGCTGCCGGAACTGAATCAACCCTCGTTCGAGGAGATTACGTTCGGAAATGCCCTCGGGGCGATCGATGCCATGGATCAAAACCACGGCGGTGGGAAGGGGCGATGGCGCATCAGCGCCTCCAGCATGGGGGCCTATCTGGTCGCCCTCTGGGCCCAGAAATGTCCCGACAAAGTAGACCGCCTGGTGTTGATGTGCCCGGCCTTTGGACTCGGCGATCGCTTTGCCGACCTTGTGGGAATAGAGGGGATGGCGAAGTGGGAGCGCGATGGGGAATTGGCGCTTCCCGGCCCGGATGACCTGCCTCGTCTTGTGCACTGGAGACTGGTGGAAGAGGCCCGAGACTACCCCACTCATCCGCAAGTGCCCTGTCCGACGGTGATCATCCACGGCAGCGACGACGAGACGATTCCCCTGGAGTCCTCGCGCCAATATGCGACGGGACGAGACCAGGTGCGATTGGTGGAGGTCGATGATGATCACAGCCTGGAGGGCTCGATGGACCAGTTATGGTCCGAGGTGCGCGCACACTTTGAGATCGGGAGTGATGCCTGACGCGGCTCAGGCACGACTCACGTCGTGGGGTGAATCAGAGACGGCACTCGATCTCTACAGATTCGTCGGTATTTTTGTTTCGGGAGCGGATTGGCAAAAAAACTCTTGGGTGGTTGAGGATACGCCGATTGAAGGCGGTCTCGAACAAAGAGAATCTGGGGAGAGCTTGCGGTTTGGCGCTACTGACCGAACCGAAGTTACACAATTATCGGGACTCAACTAATACGGAGGAGACTTTCACGTCCGTTCAATACAGCTCCGTGGGCGCTGTGGTTGAACGAAAGCTCTGGCCACTACGATATTCATCTCGTCGATGAAGATGACGACGAGTACGTGCGCTGGGGTACTCCCGTCAACGGCATTTTTGAGTGGACTGTCGACCTGTCCGATTTGGGAAATCAGATCATTGATAATTCCGCCGGTGATTTCTCGCATGTGGAATGATTGAGCAGAGACGATTGAGCTGAGAAGCAAAGGCAAAGAGCCCACCGTTTTGGTGGGCTCTTTGCTTTGTTGGAGAGTGGTATCTGGTCGCCGGGGAGCAGTCCGTTGAGTTAGAACAAGGAGTCCCGTGGGGGACAGTGATTTGAGAGCAAAGCCACTGAGCCAGGGGATAAGCTCGGTCGCCATTAGCCTCCTGGTGCTGCCCTTCGACCACTGGGTCCAAAGCAATCTCCCCGACAGCGCCCTTAATGGGCTCCACCGGGGAGAAGGGGTTACTTTGTATGGGATGCGGGCGGGGCGCGTTAGCGGCGCCTGGATGATATGCCAGCAGCTCCTCTGTTCGGAGCGGTCACTGATCGAGGTCGGTGATTTCGATCTCAACGCGGCGGTTTTGAGAGCGACCTTCCTCGGTGTCGTTGTCGGCGATCGGTTCGTCGGGACCGAGGCCGACGGCCGACAGTCGGCCGGGATCGATGCCTGCCTCTTGGAGATACTGGATGACGCTCTCGGCGCGCTGTTGAGAGAGGTTGATATTGAAGTCTCGGTCGCCCCATGAGTCGGTATGGCCGGAGATCTCGATGGCCAAAATTTGGGGATTGTCCTCCAAGATCTGAACGACCTGATCGAGGAGAGCGAAGGAGTCCGGGTCAATGGTGGCCGATTCGGACTCGAAGTGGACGGATTCGCTCAGCTCGATCTGACTTTCTTCCTCGTCGAGGGTGGCGCCGGAGTGGACGCAGGCTGGTTCCCCATCTTCGATGCCGCACATCTCGTCGTCTGAGCATGCGGTCTCGGTGGCATCGTAGCTGCACAGATCGTCGGTGCACTGGCCGTGGTATTCGGTGAGGACATCGGCTTCGCAGGTGGGGCTGGGGGCGTCGGTGCAGTCGTCGTCGACGTCGCATTGGGCCTGGAAGACGCAGGCGGCGTCGCCATCGTCGTCGATTCCACAGACTTCGTTTTCTCCGCAGCGCGATGCGGTGACGTCGTAGTGGCAGGAGCCGTCGCGGCACTGCCCGGCATATTGGGTTAGGATGCGGTCTTGGCATTGAGTTTCGGGGACGGAGGTGCAGTCGGCGTCGTCGACGCAGTCCGGTTCCGGTTCCGGACAAAAGTCAGCGCAGGAGTCGGCATCGGGCGCCACGGAGGCATAGAGGTCATCGTCGACGCGGGTACCCGAGGTCTGGCCGATGGCCAACAGGGTTCGCCAGGTGGGGGTGCCATAGCCCTCGAGAAGCCCGGCGCCAGCACCGGCGCTGACGAAGAAGTTATTGAGGTGATATTTGGCACCGGCCATAAACTCCATATGCGACTCGTCGCCGATGAAGTCGTCGGCCGCGGGGGTGAAATTGCCAAAGAGCTCACCGGTGAGGCGGATCTCGTTGTTGAGGCTGTATTCCAGGCCAGCGTTCCATCCCAGGAGATCGTCGATCTCGACGTTTTCAAAGGTCTGAGACTCCTGATATCGATAGCCCACGTTGGCGGCGAAAAGAAAGTCTTCGGCGACCACGGCGTCAAAGGCCAGGCGAGGACCGATGCGGAAATTACCGCCCTGAAATTGGGCGGAGTTGCCCGTGGGTAGGTGGGTGTCAACGAGAAGGGCGAGGGCGACACCATTGTCCGCGGCGCCGTGGCGCGTGTTGAAGAGCGTTGCCTTGGGCACCAGCCGGATATCGCCGACGGCGAAGCTTTGCTGTTCGCTTCCGAAACCGGTTCCGGGAAGAGCAGATCCGGTTTGGCGGACGATGACGGGGACGTCGACGCCGAGTTCGAAGTGGTTAAAAAACCCCATGGTGAACATCAGGTGGCTGATGGCCTGGGAGGACACAATAGTATCGATATTTTCACCGTCGGCGTCGCGCAGGGTCAGTGGGTTGCGGGCAAAGTTGAAGGCCGCCGCTGCTGTAAAATCCATATGGGGAGCGACGGTGGCCGACGAGGTGGAGAACAGGTTGTTGCCCAGGTTCGGCATGGGGTGGAATTGATGGGAGTTAAAGCCCTCGGCGTCGTCGGCGTGGGCGACGTTGGGCGTGGCAATGGCCACGGCCAGGGCCGTGAGGGCAGCGAGGGAGACGACGCCAAGGCCCTGGAGGACTCGTCGGGAGTTTGGCGTACGTCGGCGCAGGCCCAGGAGCAGCAGGGCCATCAACACCAGGACGAGGGTGCCGCCACCGGCTCCCCCGGTGGAGCAGCTGGGACCACCGGCGACGCTGGACTCCAGGCGATCCATGGTGGCGTCGACGACGAAGGTACGTTCATCGACGCTGGTATTGCCGGCCTCGTCGGTGGACGTGGTGCGCAGATCGTAGGTGCCGGGTTCCAGGTCGTCGTCGCCGGGAATCGACCAGCTTCCGTTGGCTTCAACGGTCATGGAGCCCAGTTCCTGGTCGTCGATATAGACCATGATATCGGCGCCGGGCTCGGAGCTTCCGATGACCTGCCAACCGAGGTCGACTTCCTCGCCGTCGTCAGGGGTGAAGATCGACAGGTGAGGCGGTTTTGTGTCGATGGTGACGGTGATGGTGTCGCGGTCCAGGTCGCCGGCCTCGTTGAAGGTTTCGGCGCGCAGCACGCGGTTGCCGTCGTCCAGTTCGTCGGTGGTCCATTCCCATTGGCCGTTGGCGTCGGCGCTGACGGTCTGCCAGGCCTCGCCGTCGACTTCGATGGTGACGTCAGCGCCGGCGGGCGCGGTGCCCTCGAGGGTGGGCGTGGGGGTGGCCAAGAGGGCGCCATCGTCGGGGGCGGTGATCATCAGGTCGGTGGTCACGGTGTCGATACCGAGGTCGATGGAGTCGCTGGAGTCGCCGGCGCCGCGGGCGGTGAAGACGTAGTCGCCGTCGTCGAGGTCATCGTCGGCGGTCCAGGACCAGAAGCCATCGTCGTCGACTTCCGCGGTGCCTACGACCTGGCCGTCGACTTCAATGTCGATGGTGTCTCCCGGTTCTCCGGTACCGGTTAGGGTGGGGGTGCTGGTGCGCACGATGTCCTGATCGGCCGGAGAGGTGATGAGGACGCTGTCGACGATCGTAAATTCATGGGTCGCCTCGGCGGAGTTTCCGGCCTCGTCGGTGGCCGTGGCCCGGAGTTCGTAGTCTCCCAGGGGCATTTCGCCCTCCAAGTCGTAGGACCAGAGGTCGTCGCTATCGGCGGTCACCGTGTCGATGGAGGCACCGTTGATGCGAAGCTCGATGTGGGCATCTTCTTCGGATTGTCCGTCGAATTGGGGAGGCGTCGAGTTCATGACGGCGCCGTCTTCAGGGGTTGTGATGGCGATGAAGGGGGCGGTGATGTCGATTTCGAATTCCACGGCGTCAATGACGCTCTGGTTGCCGGCCTCGTCTTCGACGGTGGCGTCGAGTTCGTAGACCCCTTCGTCGAGGTCGTCGCCAAATTGGGCGGACCAGGAGCCGCTGCTGTCGGTGGTGACGACATCGAGGCTGTCGCCGTCGAGAAAGACCTCGACGGTGGAGCCCGCTTCAGCGGTGCCATAGATGTCGGGCTGTGGATCGTTGGTGACGAGACCGTCGGCGGGCGACTCGATGGTGCCTGCCGGGGCCTGGGTGTCGATTTCGAAGTTTCGCGTCGGCGTCTGGTAGCTGTTGCCGGCGAGGTCGGTGACCACCATAAAGGCCTGATGCGGCCCATCGTCGAGATCTTCGGAGGGGGTGTAGGACCAGCTCTCGGAGCTATCGATGGACATCGTGGAGACGTCCTCGCCGTCGATGTGCAACACGGCGGTGGTGTCGGCGTCGGCGGTGCCCGTGAATTCGAGCTGAGCGTTGTTGGTCACGTAGCCCTCGACGGGCACGTCGATCTCGGCATTGGGATCTTCGGTGATGACCGTGAAGTCGGCAGACGCCGTGGATGTATTGCCAGCGGTGTCGGTGGCGAAGACATCCCATGAGTAGGTCCCATCATCGAGTTCATCGGAGGGCTGCCATTGCCAATAGCCGGCAGAGTCGGCGGTGAAGGTGATGGTCTGATTGTCGGTTTCGATGGCCATGTCCACATTGGGCTCGGTGAATCCGTAGACCAGGGGGAGGGGATCGTTGATGTAGCCCTGGGGGCTCTCCACCGCCAGGGGGGGAGGGGTCTGATCGATGATGCCGAAGTCAAAGGCGGTGTAGACGTGACCGATATCGTTTTCGAAGCTCACCTCCGCCGAATAGGTGCCCTCGGCGAGGTCGTCGGTGACGGTGGTCTCAAATTCTTCATTTTCGTCGACGGTGGCCGTGGAGGTCTGGATCTGGCTTTCGGAGTCCATGACCGTGACGTAGACCTCGGCGCCCTCTTCAGTGGAGGCGGTGCCGGTGAGCGTGGGGGTGGCGTCGTTGCTCAGCGCCGGTGCCGAGATGGACAGGTCAGTGGCAATGACCACCAGTTTGTCGTCGGTGGCCATGTCTTCGGCAAAATCGGAGGAGGCCTGGAATTCGGCGAGGTACATGCCGAATTGGCCATCGGCGTAGGTCACCTCGTAGTCGTAGGTGACTTGGCAGGTGTCGCCGGTGCTGAGGGTGGTGGAGCTGCAGTCGTCGGAGACCACGTTCAAGGTCGGCGAACTGGTCACTTCCAGATCGTCGATGTTGGCGCCGCCGGTGTATTCGACGGTGGCCTGGAAAGTGATCGTGTCATCTCGAGTAATGGAGCCCGTGCCGTCCTGATCATCGTGGTCGCTGATTTCTGCGGTCAGCCCCAGCCCGGCGATTGGCAGGGTATTGAATTGGACGGAGCAGTCGTCGCTGATGGCGGGGGTGGTATAGGTGTCGCCATCCCAGGAGCCGCCGTCGGTGGGGCAGTCGCCGCCGATATTGTCGTAAGCGATCACGTGATCCGAAGGCGCAGAGACGGCGAAGGTGGCCGTCTCTCCGTCGTCCACAGGGACGTCGTTAGGAGTGACGGAGCCCACGGGCTCAACGGAAGCGCTGACGGTGGAGGCGAAGTTGATTCCGTCGTGGACGAAACTCTCGGTTTCGCCGGTGGAGCGGGCGGCCTCGTTGATGGCCACGGCGCGGTAATAATAGGTCGTGCCATCGACGAGGCCGTCGAGGGTCGTGGAGAAGGGAATATCCTGAGACGGACCTTCCACGGTGAAGGGGTTGGCGGGGACCAATTCTGTGGTCCCACCGTCAAAATTGAAGTCTTCGCTGATCTCGAAATACAGGGTCGTTTCGTCGCTGTCTTCAAAGGCCCCACTTTCGATGAGGTCACCTTCGACGATCGCTTCGTCGGGGTCGGTGGACAGGGCACCTCCGGTGACCACCTCGGCGGCGGTGACGTCGGTTTCGTAGCTAAAGCCCATGAGCACGCGAATGGGGGTCGTACTCGACGTCGTGGTGCCCACGACGGTTGAGGGCTCGCCGGTACCACTGGGCTGATAGGCGGCGTCTTCGTTGGGATACCACTCCTCGAGGATGGGGCTACCGATCTGGAGGTTTTCAACATCGATGGATTGGGTGGCGTTGTGACAGCCGCTGCCGAAGTCAATGCCCCTTCCCTGGCCGATAAAGTAGTATTGGTCCGGTTGCAGGGTCAGAGTTTCGTCGAGTTCGACCTGTTCTTCCTGAGGGGGGTTGCCGGGATCGCGATTGGTGTCCCATTCCACCTCGGTGAGGACATCACCGATGGTGAAGTTTCCATCTCCGGGAGTATCGTTATCCCAGGTCAGGTCAAAGATTGCGCCGAAGAATTGGGGGCAATTGGAACCGGCGCCTCCCCACAAATGGGTGACGTCGGTCTCGCGAGCGACGCTGAAGGCATAGCCACGCCACAACCAGTTGTTGTTTTCGAAATTGCCGGCGTAGTTGGAGACCCGGAATTCACCGACCGCTGTGTCGCCAGCGGCGGCCGTCGACGACATGCCGAGGATCGCGGTGGCGAGGATGGAGGCGACCAGTAAGGCGGCCATGGGCCGTTTCATCTGATTGTGCAGGCAAATCAATGCGGAAGAAAGTCTGGCCGACCAGTCCATAAGGTACTCCTCTACTTAAATATCACTAATGCAGATATTTTTAAGCTATGCGCCATCGCCTGGTGCAGGTGCGTTAAACCCAGATAAAATGGAGCTAAATATTAAAAATATGTAAAATACGGAATATAAGGTATGAGGGTATAGTGAGTTTGTCAATACGGGGGGGGCGACGAGGACAACGGTTCAATAGGGAGGTTGGGTGATCGATTTGGGGTGGTCGTGGTTGGCGAACACGTGGAAGATCAGAGCGGCGACGAGGCGATGCCGGAGGTATCGTCGAGCGAGCGTCAACGACGTTCCTGCACGTTCTCGACGCGTCAGACGCACCGTCAACGAGTGCTCAAGGCGTAGTAATAGGGCAGGGAGCGGGGAAGGGGGATGCCGAGGATCCAACCCTCGTTGGTGGCGACCTCGAGGAGTGGTGCCGGGGAATCGGTGCTGTCGAGGTGGAGGAACGCGTTGAGGTCGTCGGTGGAGAGGTGGTGGAGCCAGTCGGCGATGGTGAGGGCGTCGAGGTAGTGGGGGTTATTGGAGGTGGGCGAGGTGCGAGGCTGGGGAAGGGCCGAGGGGTAGCATTCGGCGATGAGGTGTTTGGCGTTGGACCAGTGGGGGTCGAGGGGCCAGATGCCGACGTCGACGGTGCTCTGCTGACGGGCCTCAAAGAGGTGGTGAATCAGACGCAGAACGGTCAGGGCGTGGTAGGCGACCATGGGGCCAGGGCCGATGTAAAAGGGGCTTAGCGACTCAGGGACGAAGGTCTCTACCAGGCGGTAGTAGGCGATGCCGTGGTGGGTAAAAAAGCTGTGGGGACGATGGTGGGGGCGGTGCCAGGAGCGGTCGGGGAGATCGCTTCCGCGGTAGAAGAAGGGGACGCCGGTGGGGTGGGCGGCGGCGCGGAGGTTGAGGGCGTCGATATAGGAAGGGAGATCGGGATGGGCGGCCAGGCCCTTTGCGACGGTGGCGGCGAGGTCGGAGAAGGTGGAAGCGTCAAAGATGGCGGAGGCGGCGCCGGTGGGGTAGCCGATGGCGGCGTCGATGGCCACGAGCGTTCGGGGGGCGTGGGGGTGAAGGGCGTCCAGAAGGTAGCGTCGGACCTCGTTGCGGGTCCAGTTCTTGGCGCGGGACGACTCCGGGGGAGTGATGGCGCGAGGCGTCGAGAGGTGGGGGCCCGATTCGACGAGGCGAAGGTTGACGCGGTCGTCGGCGGTAGCGGCGCCGGACCAGTCGATGCCGATGAAGCGTTGGAAATGCATGGACAAAACGGGGTTGAGAGACGCGAAAGGGGCGAGGTCGGTGGGGAAAGTGTGGGAACGGGAGTGCGGTTGGCAAGGGGTTGCGAAGTAGGGTCGGGGCTTGGATGATGGGGACATGAGAGTTGGGCGCGACATCGAGGAGCGGGATAGGCGAGAATTGCGGTGGTTGGGATTGGCGCTGGCCGTGGGGTTGAGCCTTTACGCGGTGGTGCTGGCCGCTCTGGGGCAGATGCCGGAGGTGGTGCGAGAGCATACGGCGTGGATCAGTGTGCCCATGCAGGTGGCGGGAATGGCGGTGGGGATCGGGTTGATGCGTGGCAGCGGGCGGGGGGCGGAGGCGTTTGGGTTTCGGTGGGGGCGGTGGAAGCGCGATGTGTGGGAATCAATGGTGATGACGGTGCCCTGGGTGGTGGGCTGCGTGGCCATCAAATGGGTGGGGACGGTGCGGTGGCCGGAGGTTGCGGGGGAGGAAATATGGTCGGTGCAGGAGGTGATTCAGTGGCATGGGTGGACGGGGACGATGGCCTATGCGGCGCTGTACCTGGCGATGATCGGAGCGCAAAAGGTGGTGATCCATGGGGTGATTCAGAGCACACTCCGGCGCGGTGTTGGGGGCTCACAGGGGCGTTGGGTTGCGATTTTGGGATCGGCGGCGGTCTTCAGTGTGCTTCATCTGCACGTATCGCTCTGGTTTGCTCTGATGACGGTGCCCATCGGGGTTTTTTGGGGCTGGATGTACGAGCGCCAGCGCAGTCTGGTGGGGGTGACGGTGTCCCATGGATTGGTGGGGGCGGCCGTCTTTTTCGTGGTGGGATTGGGCTGGATTTGAATGTCTGGGAAAACAGAGCAACGTCACAGGGCAGGAATAGAAAGTCCGAAGGCCTGCCGGGCTACGGAGCTGCAGTCGACGTTTGCTGATCGCTGAGGGGCAGGCGGCGACGAAACGATCGGCGATTCATAGGCGATAACGGAGGGGAGTCCAAAGGAGTCCAAAAACGGAGTGAACCAAGCGATGGGGAGGCGATCATGGTGGTCCAGAAATGCCATCGACCCAAAGCGGTATGCCATCTGACGCGGCGATGCCACGAGGGGCAGTTTCATCTTCGCCCTGGCGATTACACCAACCGGGTGTTGGAATACGAAATGGCAAAGGCGGCGACCTTAAGCGGCCAGGAGATGCTGGCGTTTATGGCGATGACCAACCACCTCCATATCTGCACGCGTGATGTGCGAGGGGATCGCAGTCATTTTATGCGCGATATGGCTCGCGAGACGACGCGGCGCCTCAAGCCCTACTACGACCTGGCCTGGCCGATGTGGACCAGGGAGAGGAAGCGGTGCGGTCCCACGGAGAGCGCCTACGGGGATACGGATCTGGTGGGGGCGGCGACGACCTGGTGGGAGTTGCTCTATATTTGGCTCAACCCCGTGAAGGCCGGGCTCGTCGACAAGGTCCGGGATTGGCCCGGGTTTATGCTGCTGCCCGACGATTGGGGAAAGACCCGGGTGGCCCATCGCCCCATGGCCCACTACAGCGCGTTGGGTGGTCCCGACAAAATCGAGTATCGCGTCGAGCCACCTCCGTTTCTTCGGGATATGCCCATCGAGGAGGCGCGGGCGCTGGCCAACGAATGGATCCGCCAATTGGAGGCGTATTATCGGCGCTGTCGCCGAGAGCGCGGCGAAGAGGTCATGGGCGCCGAAGCGGTCTGTGAAGTTCCGATCTGGGAGTCACCCAACAAAGGCGTTGAAAATGGGCCGTGCCCACGGTTTCGCACAGATACCAAAAAACAACTGGCCCTGGTGACCGAGCAAATGCGGGTGTTTATCGAAAATTACGACCAGCAGCGAGAGCGTTTACAAAAGCGACTCCACGCGATTTTTCCATGCGGAACGGTCGATCTACGCCAACAAGAGATGGTCGATTGCCACCGGCAGCGCGCCGATGACCCGATCGTGATGTATCAGTGCGTGGCGACAAGCGATAAAGGAACATAGGCGCTCAGAGCGACCGCCAATGGGACCGGGGGGAAATGGTGTGGCAGAGCACTCGCGGCCTCGCCAGAGCGCGCAGACGCCAAAGACGCCGAGGTGCGCGCCCAGGTCGGTCAGGGTTTTAGTAGGATGGAAAAGATTTAATCAGACTGGAATTCGATGGGGGTGGTGAGGGGTGGGCGAAGATGTGCGCAATGGAACGGATGGTGTTTTGAATAAATACTGAAAAATTCCAAAAAAAATGGGGTGTGCGGGGTCGAGTGTGGCGTGAACGGCGGATTGGAAGGGCTTGGCACCCAGGGTGGATTAGGTGGGTATGGGATTTGCATTTCGGAGGTGGGTGAAGAGGTGTCTGGACAGAAGGTCAGGAGGTTGTGATGAGGCGTGTGGAGCTGGATTTGATTCGCAAATATGATGTGCCGGGGCCGCGGTATACGTCGTATCCGACGGCGCCCAATTTTCGGGAGGACGTGGGGCGCGAGCAGGTGGAGGAGGCGGTGCGGGCCAACCAGGAGGGGGGAGGGCCGCTGTCGCTATATTTTCATATCCCGTTTTGCCAGACGCTGTGCTGGTATTGTGGATGCACGAAGGTGATCACGAGGAATCCGGCGCAGAGCGAGCCCTATTTGGAGGCGCTGCACGAGGAGATGCGGCGCAAGTCGGGGTGGATTGGGGAGGGTCGAGAGGTGGTGCAGATTCATTTTGGTGGGGGGACGCCGACGTATTTGGAGCCGGAGCAGATACGAAGGATGGGGGCGTGGATCGAGGACTATTTTGAGGTGTCGGAGGAAGCGGAGGTGGGCATCGAGATCGATCCCAGGCGACTGCGTCGAGCACATGTGGAGGCGCTGGGCGATGCGGGGTTTACGCGGGCGTCGCTGGGGGTGCAGGACAATGATGAGAAGGTGCAGAAGGCGGTCAATCGCATTCAGCCCTTTGAGCAGACCCGCAAGGTGGTGCGGTGGCTTCGGGAGGAGGGGATCGATTCGCTCAATATCGATTTGATCTATGGGCTTCCGCATCAGACGGTGGAATCCTTTGATCGGACGTTGAGCGAGGTGCTGGAGCTTCGGCCGGACCGGTTTGCGATCTATACCTACGCCCATGTGCCGTGGATTAAGCCGGCGCAGAAGCTGTTGGAGAGAGAAGCTCTGCCGGGGCCGGAGGCGAAGCTGGCGATGCAAAAGCATATTGTGGAGCGGCTGACCGATGAGGGTTACCTGTATATCGGTATGGATCATTATGCCCGGGAGGATAATGAGTTGGCGCGGGCCTATCGGGAAGGGACGCTGAGGCGAAACTTCCAGGGCTATTCAACGCTTGCGGGGGTCGATATCTACGGCTTTGGGATGTCGGCGATCTCGCAGATTGGGGATATGTACCTCCAGAACCCAAAGGAGTTGGACGCCTACCAGGAGGCGGTCTACGAGGAGGATTTTCCCAATTATAAGGCCTATTTGCTCAGCGATGACGATCGGCGCCGACGGGCCTGGATCATGAGTTTGATGTGCGAGGCGCGGGTCGATTTTGAGGCGATGAGCGAGCGGTTGGGCGTCGATGTGAAGCACTATTTTGAAGAGGGCTTGAAAGCGCTGGCGCCAATGGAAGCGGACGGGTTGGTGGAGATCGATGAGCAGGGGATCGACGTGACCTCCAGGGGACGTCTGTTGCTGCGAAATATTTGCATGCCCTTTGATGCCCACCTGGCCCCGGAGCGCCAAAAGTTTTCGAAGACGATTTAGCCCGGCTTCTGCATGAGCCGCTGAAGACGTCTCATGCAGAAGCCGGACTGGGAATTCTTCGGGACGTGATGGTGTCTGCAGGTTTTGCGTTGTTGATGTGGGAGGTGCACAAGGTGCGCCGCAGAAGCCAGGTTCGGTGTGGTGGAAACAGGTTCAATTAGATCGAGGAATGAGAATATGTCGAAAGGATGTGCGCCAGAAGAGATCGGGTTGAAGAGTTTTTTCCTGGGGCCCCAGGCGGAAAATGGGTCCTGGTTTGGGGAGGTGGTGGCCGAGGTGGTGCGCCGGTACGTGGATTGGCGCCGCGACGTGTACCCGGAAGATGGGGAGGCGATCTCGAGGGCTGATCAGGAGACGGCGGCCTTTAAGGGGCAGCGAAAGCGCTTTGAGGAAAAAGTCGCCGAGGTGGTGGAGCGCTTCGAGGGGGAAGTGCCGAAGTTTTCGCCGCGCTATATCGGCCATATGTTCTCGGAGACCTCGATGCCGGCAATGGTGGGTCATCTGATCACGGTGCTGCACAACCCCAATAATATCGGTGGGGAGTCGTCGCGGGTGGGGGTAAAGTTGGAGGACGAGGCGATCGCACGGCTGGGCCAGATGCTGGGGATCGAGGGGGAAAGCCAGGGGCATTTCACAAGTGGGGGAACGGTGGCCAATTTCGAGGCGATGGTGCGTGCCAGGAAGCGGCTTCGGCGCTGGATGATCGCCGGCGCCAATGGTCGTCTGGCGGGCAACAGGGAGCTGTCGATGGTAGAGGCGGCCCACCTGGGGTGGGAGGCCTACGATGAGCTCTGTGGCCAGGGGGTTGAGCCGACGTTACCGGCGGGGGTTGCGGATCATCCGCTGGCGATGGCGCGGTGGTTCGAGGAGGTCTTCCAGGAGCGCTACGGGGGTCCCGTGGTGCTGGTGCCGGGCAACAAGCATTATTCCTGGGTCAAGGGGGTGGAGTTGATGGGGCTGGGCAAGGAGGCGTTCTGGTCCGTGGAGCTCGACGAGCGGGGTCGGATGCGCCTCGATGCTCTGAAAGCACGCATAGAGGAGGCCCGTGATGCGGGGCGGCCCATCCTGATGGTGGTGTCGGTGGCGGGGACGACGGAGCTGGGGACGTTTGATCCCGTGGATCGGATCGCAGACCTGTTGGAGCACTATGAGCAAGAGGAGGGGTTGTCGATTTACCACCATGTGGATGCCGCCTATGGAGGATTTTTCGCGGCCAATATCTGTGGGCGAGCGCCCGATTGCGTCATGCGCGCCGGGGTGTGCAGCGCCCTGGAGGCGATGGGACGGGCGCAATCGGTGACCATGGATCCCCACAAGCTGGGCTATGTACCCTATTCGTCGGGGGCGATCGTGGTGGCCGATGGGCGCGACTATTTCGTGGGAGGTGTGGATGCGCCCTACCTGGCCTTTGAGAAGGGCACGGATCGAGGCCCGGAGACCATCGAGGGGTCGCGGTCGGCGGCGGGAGCGGTGGCGACGTGGCTGACGGCGGAGACTATCGGGTTGGACGCCGATGGGTACGGCCGGATCCTGGCGAGGACCATTCAAGCCCGAAAACGGGTTCAGGAGGCCCTGGAGGAATCGGGCATCGGCGTTCGGGCCATCGATCCGTCGACCAATATCCTGGCCTTCTGCGTGGCCGGGGAAGGCGAGGCGGTGAGCGTGGTCAACCGCCGAAGTCAGCGCCTCTACGAAGCGTTTTCCCCGGAGGAAAACGGGGCATTTTTCGTCTCGCGAACCACCCTTCGGTGGCAGGAGTACGATGCGCTCTGCGATCGCTTCGTCGGCCAGTGGGGTGGGAAGGTAGACGTGGAGGAATTGACGCTGATTCGACTGTGCGTGATGAACCCGTTTTTGGATTCCCGTGAAACAGAGGTCGATTTTGCGTCGGCGTTTGCGAAGGCCGTGCGACGGGAGCTCTCAAAGGTCGAGGGCCTGGAGACGGGGACGAGTGTGGCCTGAGAGGTCACCGAGGGACCAGGTGGAGGAAAAATCCCAGGTGGGAAAGGAGTTTTGGTCGGCGAATTGGGAAGTCGTCAGCGGTTGGCCGCCATCGCTGGAGGATTGGTCGGTGGTGGAGTCGTCGAAGAACGAATGGGAGACCAGGGGAAGGTCATCGGGGTCGGTGCTGCCAGCGGTGGATTGGCGAAAGCCGATAAGGCCGCCGCCGTTGGCGTCGCTGTTGACGAGGCCGACGGCGAAGGTCCGAGCGATGGTATCGTCGGAGAGGTGAACGCCGACGAGGCCGCCGACGCCGTTGTCCCCGGTGACGGAACCGGAGGCAAAGGCGTCGGCGATGGGGCCCTGACTCTGGCCGACGAGGCCGCCCACGGATTGACCACTGGGAGAAGAGACGTCGCCGGTGGCGCCAGAGGTCTCAAGGGTGGCGGAGTCGCTATGAACACCGGCGAGGCCACCGACGAAGTTGTCCGTGGCGGTGACGGCGACATCCGCGAAGCTATTGGTCAGGGTAGCGCCGTCGTTATTGATGCCGACGAGGCCACCGATAAAGCGCTCTCCGGAGACGTCGCCATGGCCCACGACGTCGTCGACGAGGCCGCGGCTGCTGCCGGCGATGGTGCCGGCATGGTCGGTGTTGGTAGTGACGGAGACGTGGGCAGAAGAGGCGGTGATGGAGGCACTGGACTCGTGGCGACCGACGAGGCCGCCGACCTCGATGTCGCCGTCGACGGAGGCGTTGGTGAGGGTGACGGCGTCGATAGTCCCTTCATTGCGGCCGGCGACAGCGCCGACGCGGGAGTCGCCAGAGAGGCTGAGGTGATCGAGGTTGAGGTTGGCGACGAGACCATCGGGGCCAATTCGGGCGAAGAGCCCGACGTCGGAGTCATCGCTGTCGAGGGTGAGATGGGAGATGGTGTGGCCGCCGCCGTCAAAGGACCCCTCAAAGGGCGCGGCCGGGGAGGCCAGGGGAGCATAGCCGGCATTGCTGAGGTCGATATCGGCGCTCAATGCGAAGGCGGCGCCCATGGCAGAGGGGGTGATGGCCCATTGCTGGAGGTGCTCGATGGAGCAGATGAGGAAGGGTTCGTCGGAGGTGCCGGAGCCGCCACCAAAGTCAAAGGGGAAGTCGGGGTCGCAACTGTCGCAGATCTGGTCGTCGGGGATGCAGGTTTGCTCGCAGGGTTTGTAGCCGACGTCGCAGGCGTAAGTGCAGAGGCCCTCATGGCAGTCGGGGGTGGCGTTGTCGGGAGCGGAGGTACAGGTGTGGTCGCAGTTGCCGCAGTGGTCGGGATCGCGAAGGAGGTCGGCGCACTCCTGGTCGCAGTCGGCATATCCGGGTTGGCAGGAGTAGGTGCATTGGCCAAAGGAGCAATTGACGTTGGCATTGGAGGGCTGGGGGCAGGTGTTTGCACATTCCCCGCAATGGTTGATGTCGGTGTCCAGGTCGATACAAAAGACGCCGCATTGGGTCTGACCATCGGGGCAATCGGCGACGCATTGGCCCTGGGAACAGACCTGGTCGGGGCCACAGGACTGGGTGCAGCTCCCACAGAAATCGGGGTCGGCGTCGGTGTTGACGCATTGGCCCATGCAGTCGGTATAACCGTCGTCGCATTGAAAGTCGCAGAAGCCGGCGGTGCAAGCCGGTGAGGCGTTGTCGGGGGCAGCGGTGCAGGCGTCCTGGCATTGGCCACAATGATCGGCGCTATCGCTGAAAAAGGCGTCGTCGACGCATTGGTCGTCGCAGACCTGTAGGCCATCGCCGCAGTCCAGTTCGCAGGATCCATCGATGCAGGCCTCGTCGCTTTCGCAGGCGTTGCCACAGGCGCCGCAGTGGTCGGCATCGCTTTGCCGTTCGACGCATTGATCGCCGCAGCGATGGAGCTCATCATCGCAGTGGATGTCGCAAGACCCGGTGAGGCAGGAGGCGGTCGCACCATCGATGTCAGTGTGGCAAGGCTGGTTGCAGTCGCCGCAGTGGTCGAGGTCGCTCAGGAGGTCAACGCAGTGCCCCTGGTCATCGCCGGTGGCGCAGAAGGTTTCGTTGGCCTGACATTGGTTGGGATCATCGCCGTTGTTGTCACCGTTGTTATTGTCGCCGTTGGTGTCGCCGTTGTTGTCACCGTTGTTATTGTCGTCGTTGTTTTCACCACCATTGTTGGAGCCATTGGAGGTGTTGGGGTCGACGGTGGCGTCGTTGACGCCGCAAGCGGCGAAGAGAAGGGCGATGGCGAAGATGGCGGGAAGGAGTCGGCTCATGGTTTAGTCCGGGAGGTGGTGGAGTTGGGCCATGTAGAGGGTGTGAAAGACAACGATCAGGTAGGGCCAGAGCAGAGCGGCCAGGAACCCGGAGAGCAGGTATTGATAGTCGTCGAGGAGGGAGAGATCGAAGGCGTTGAAGGCGATAACGGAGAGGGCAAGAAAGATGATGTAGGGCAGGATGGCAAACAGAAGCATCCCGAGGGTGAGGTGGATGCATTTGACGGTCGCTGTGGCCGTCAGGGTCAGCCCGTCGATGATCGAGGTATGGCCCAGGGCAACGGGGACGATGGCGGGGGCCAGAAAAACGAGGGAGGCGATGGCGATGGTGGCGGCACCGGCGTTGAGGAGCAGGGCCAGGACACCGGAGAGCGCGGAGTATAAACCGAGCATGCGCAAGAGGAGGATGAGAACCACACCGGAGCAAGCGATGAGGCCGACGAGGACGATGAGTCCGAAGGTCGGCAAGAAGTGATCAAAGGCTGCCTCCAGGGGATCGGAGGGGGCATCATCGGAGGGCGAAGAGGGGTGGAGAGTCCATAGTCCAGCAGCCCAAAAGAAGGCGTAGGTGGCCAAGATCGCTAGCTGAAGGCCGATAAAGAGCAGAGACGAAGGCGAGGAGGGGGCGGTAAAGAGGAGCTGAGGATTCTGGAGGAATTCATCGGCGAAGAAGGTCAGCGTGGTGACGATGAAGGCAAAGGGCAGGCCCAAAAAAAGGAGAGGGCGAAGGTGAGTCAACAGGGCCTCAACGGCTGCCCCCGGGGCTTGTGCCAGAGTCGTTGGGGCGTCGGGATGTGGGTCGGGAAAGGCCATGATCAGTCCAGATAGGGGGCGACCGGACCTCGCTGGAAAAGAGTGAGGTCCGGTCGCGGGGGATGGCCCAGGTGGTCAGTAGGCAGGTGGGTCATCATCGTGGTGTGGGGTCGGGGCAGGGGCGGCCGGCTCTTGATGGTGGCGCTCCGCTTCTCGGGCAAGGAGACCCTGGTAGAGCAGGTAGTTAATGGCCATGCCAGCGGGGTAGAGGAAGATGATCAGAGGGACCATGAGGGTGGCGATCATGAGTTGTTGGCTCTCGGCGTCCAGTGGCTGGCCAATGAGCATGAGGAGGGCGGCCAGGCTAAAGGCGAGGACGATGCCCGCGGAGCCCAGAAGCATATAGGCGCCAAAGGTAAAGCCGAGGTCGTTTTTGATGAGTTCCGTGGAGCGCTTTAGACCGTCGATGGGTTTTTTATTCTCCAGGACCACTGGAAACTCGGCGACCAGAAGGAAGAAGAGGGCGACAACGCCGGGGATGATGCACATAATGAGCCCAACCCCGCTGACGATAAAGACGATGAAAAGCGTAATGAGGATGGGGATGAAGCGGGCGGTGCCCCGGTCCCAGGGGGTTTGTTCACCGTCGCCGCCGCGGAAGATATCATCGACCTGATGGACGGCGACGCACCAGAAATAGGTGCCGGCCAAAAAGGTGATGACGCCGATAAGGAGGCTCAGCAAGAGGCCAGCGTCGGGTGCGATGAGGGCATTAAACCCCTCTTGGAGGGCGTAAATGATGCCCAAGGGCAGGGAGACCGAGATGAGGGGGGCCAAGAGTTTGGGATAGAAGTCGACAAACGTGCTGAGTAGCTCGCTGATGTTATTGGGGGCCGAAAAGTCCGATGGCATCGAGGCTGAAGGCGGGGGCTCGGAAGAGGGCTCGCCATGGAGATCCGAGTTCGGGGGAGTATAAAAGTCGTCGTTATTATCCATAGACACCTCGGCACGAAAAATCGGTCAAATAGTATGCAATACCCCCTGAGGATAGTGGATGGTCGCGATCTTGTCAGGGGGCGCGACCGAATCAGCCGGTGGCGTCGCGAGCGAGGAGGCCTTGAAAAAGGACGTAGATGCCAGCGAGACCGAAGGTAAAGCCGATGATGTAGAGCACAAAATGGGCGGCGATGCCAAAGAATCCAGCAATCGTCAGGGGAAGGAAGGCCTGGATGAGACCGAAGAAGAGCCCGAGAGCAAGGCTCAAGAAGATGGTGACCATCGCGAAGATAATCCCGTAACCAATGGTGAAGAGAACGCTTTGGCGGACGAGGTTAAAAGAGCGCTTGAGGGCGTCGATGGGGCCTCGGTGCTCGAGGACGAGAGCGGGGGCGGAGACACAGGTCAGGAGGGCGATGACGAGGCCGGGAACAATCAGCAAGAGGCCGCCGAGGCCGACGGCGACAACGCAAATGAGGGACAAAAGGAGAAGGGGAAGAAACTTCTTGAGGCCCAGGCTCCAGTCAGGGGTTTGGGAGCCACCGCGCTGGATAGCGTCCATGAGGTTGATTCCAACGGCCCAGAAGAAAAGAGAAACGGGAAGAGAAAAGAGAGCAGAGGCGATGAGGGTGGTTGAGGGGTCGATGCCCTCGAGGCCTGTGAGGGTGTTTTCATAGAGAAGGGTTAGAAAGGCCAGGGAGCCGCTGACGGTAGCTATGGGAGCAATACTGCGGCGAGTCAGGTCGATGACGAGACTGATGGCATCGACCACCGAGGTTGGAGCCCCGGGAGCAGGTCCAAGATCGGAAAAGGCGAAGGCCTCATCATCGAAAGCGAAGTCGTCGGCGTCAGAATGGGCATAAGCAGAGCTATCCTGAGACATGGGTCTCCTACGTTTTAAAGGTGGAGACGCCCCCTGGTACGGCCTTTGGGCGGCGCACTTGATTTATACGATAAAGCAAAGATAGCGAGGCCGTTCAGGAGAGGCAAGGTCAGGAGCCAAAATGGTAGCGCAGGCCGGCGATGAGCTGGCGTCCGAGAATGGGAGCGCGGTCTTTAAAGAAGGATTGGTGGCGACGGCCAGCCTCGTTGAGGAGGTTTCGGCCGCGCAGAAAGATGGAGGCCTGGCCCTGGGCGCGAGCAGGAGTCCATTCGAGGTCGGCGCCCAGGAGGTGAAAGCCGTCGGTGGAGGATTCGGCGGGGCCGGTGCGTTCCTGAGAGAAGACGCGTTGGTAGGCGAGATGGAGGTTGAGCGATTGGTAGAGCAGATCGAGGTCGGCGCCGGCGCGAGGCGGGGTCATGGCGGGGAGGTTGTCGCCGTCGCGAAGTTGGCCGCGCAGAAAATCGGCCCACAGCGAGGGGGTGAGGCGAATGTCGCGCAGTTGAAGCTCAACGCCAGCGGTGGCCTCCAGCCCATAAAGGTCCACGTCGTCCTGGGCGTTGAAGACCACCTCTGTGCCCTCGATGGCGGTAGGTTGGCCGTCCTCGTCGGGGAGGCGCTCAAGGTAGATGAAGTCGTCGACGCGGTTATAAAAACCGGTCAATTCAAAGCGCAGATCGTCGAAGGAGGCGAGGAGGGAGAGCTCACTGTTGAGGTAGGTCTCGAGGTCGAGGTCGGGGTCGCCGACCTCCCAGGTGCCGGCGGCGCCATGGCGACCGAAGGCGTAGAGCTGCTCCGATGAGGGGGCGCGCTGGGAGAGAGAGGAGGAGGCGCGAACTCGGAGGGCGTCGGTGAAGTCGTGGCGAGCGCCCAGGGAGGCACTGGCAGGGGTATAGCGCTGAAGTCCGGGATCGGGGTCGAAGGTGGCGAGGGTTTCGCCGTCGACGACGAGTTCCCTGGTCTGGGGATCGGTGACGGGGTCGGGCCGCGATTCCTCGACGTCGATGCGAGCACCGAATTCGACGGTGGTGGCGCCGAAGGTCAAGCGCTCGACGGCGAAGATGCCCGCTGATTGGGTGGTGACGGGTTGGATGAAGAAGTCGCGGCCATCGCGGGGGTCGTCGGCGACGAATTCGTCGCGGTTAAGGTCGAGGCCGAAGACGCCGGTCAGCGGGCCGATGGGGAGGTGGGTCAATTCCAGGCGAGCATCGAGTTCGTCTTTGTCGAAGATGACCTCCGTGACCTGGTCCTGGAGGGAGGTGTCGTCGCGGGAGAATTCGAGTTCGTCTTCGCGTTGGTGGAATTGGGTGAAGGCGGCGTTGAGGCGCAGGGCTTCGATGCCGGAGAAGGGGCGATAGAATTCGCTGCGCAGATCGAGGCGGTGGTGGTCGGCGAAGATGCGCTCAAATTCGTCGGACTGGTCGCCGACGGGGTCGAAGGGTTCGGGTATGCCGTATTCGGTGTCGAAGAATTCGTAGCCCACGGCGACGTAGCCCGGTTCGTCGCTCCAGACGCCGGTGAGCGCGTAGGTGTCGAGCTGGACGTCGCTGTTGATCAGTTGGCCGTCGCGTCCGCGGTGGTCATCGACGCCGTCGGCGACCTGAAAGCCGGAGATCTGGAAGTCGTCGCTTCGCCGCTGTTGGGTCTGGAGGCGAAGGGCGAGGGTGTCGTGGAGGGGAAGCTCCAACTCGGCGTGGGCCTGACGGTCATGGCCATTGGGGGAGTAGGTGGTGTGAAGTGTTCCGTTGGGCCCAGCACCGAAGATGGGATCGAAGCGGCCGGTGACGGTGTTGACGACGCCGCCAGTGGCGCCGGAGCCATAGAGAAGGGAGGCGGGGCCGCGAATGAGTTCGATGGAGTGAGCGCCGAGGGTGTCGCCGGCGACGATGTGGTCGACGCCCTCTTTGGAGACGTCGGAGGTGCGCATGCCGTCCTCCAGAATTTGGACGCGCGGGCCCTGGAGGCCGCGGATGGAGGGGCGGCCGACGCCGGGACCGAAGTCGGCGTTGCTGATGCCGGGGACGCCGTCGAGGACTTCGCCGACGGAGCCGCCGGAGCGGCGGCGATCGAGAGCGGGCCCGGCGAGGGTGGTCACCGGGGTGACGAGGTCGCTCTCCGTGCGGCTGCCCAGACTGGAGGTGGTGGCCACGTGGTGGCCTGAGTTCTCGACGGAGTCAGGGTCGTCGGACTCATCAGCATCGTCGGCGTCGTCGCTTTCCTCGCGTTGGTCGAGTACTTCGGCGGCCTCGTCGGGGAGGCCATCCAGGGTGTCCGCAAAGGCGGTCATGGGTACCCATGAAAACAGAATAGCGAGGATATATTGGGGGATTTTCGGAAAGGGCATGAAAATTCCGCATAGACGAAAAAATAAAACATTAGGCACACCTAAAGAAAGTCTACGTAGAGGCTTTAAAAAGTCAAGAGAGTTGTATGAGGATTACGATTAATCGGGGCCTTGGATGGAACTCAGGGTGGAGAGAGCTCAGGGAAAGAAAGAGAGGTCGGGTTCCAGGTCGGAGGCAGGAAAGGCGTAGCGCGGGACGAGTTGGCGCCAGGGGACGCGGGGTTGGAGGGTGCGAAGAAGGTCGTAGACGCCACCGACGGTGCGGTTGATATAGAGGATCTTGGCGGGAGGTCGGAAGGCGTTGAAGTATTTGACGGAGGCTCTGACCTGCTGGCGGGCGTCTTCATGGATGGTGGAGGTGGCGAAGTCGAAGAGGTCGTCTTCGATGCAAGGCTGGACGCCGATCTCACGCCAGCGGGCGTAGTAGTCGAGGGGGACGTCGGGGCCCGTATTGGGGGTGCGAGCGCCGAGGGCGATGAGGTTGTCCTCCACGATCTGGTAATCCTCGTTGAGGCCGGCGGCGATGAGGTTGGCGTATTGGGTGGCGACGTCGGGATCGATATTTTTGACGCAGCCATAGTCGTAGAGGACGAGTTTGCCGTCGGGGCGAAAGGCGAAGTTGCCGGGATGGGGATCGGCGTGGAGGGTGCGGTGCTCAAAGAGCTGGGAGAGGGTCATATGGTAGAAGAGTTCGCCGATATGATCGCGGGTATCCTGGGGGTAGTCGGCGGCGGTTTCGAGTGAGTCGCCACCCTCGTAGGTGAGGGTGAGGACGCGTCGGGCGCTGCGGGGACCGATGACGCGGGGGATAATGATGTCGGGTTGGTCGTTGTGCATCTGTCGGAAGCGTCGGACGTTATCGGCTTCGTTGCAGTAATCGAGCTCCTCGTGGAGGCGCTCCTGGATTTCGTCGAAGAGAGCGTCGAGGGCGGTGCGGTGGTGACGGGCGATACCGCTGAGCTTGAAGGCGAATTTGAGGTGGCGAAGGTCGGAGTCACAGGCGTCGTCGACGCCGGGATATTGGACCTTGACGATCGCCTCGTCGCCTTCGTCGGTGACGGCGCGGTGGACCTGGCCGATGGAGGCGGAGGCGAAGGGGTGTTCGTCGAAGTCGTGGAAGAGAAGTTCGGGAGGGGAGCCCAATTCGGCCTCGATCTGGTCGGAGACGGAGGCGAAGTCCATGGGAGGGGCGTCTTTCTGGAGTTTCTCCAGGGGTTTGGCCATCTCCTCGGGCAGAAAGTCGGAGGCTGCGGAGGCCATCTGGCCGACCTTCATGACCGCGCCTTTGAGTTCGCCCAGGGTTTCGGCGATGAGCTCTCCGTTTAGCTCGTTGGTCTTTTGGCGGGCGTCGTCGTTGTCGTCGTCGGATCGAAAGAGGGAGGAGACGCGATCTTTGGTGTAGTTCTTGGCGACGGAGGCCGTCATGCCGGCGAGCCTGGCGAAGCGGCGGGTGCGGGAGGCGGGCTTGTCGCCCTTGGCGTGGTCGTCGGACATCGATACTCCTACGGTATCAAAGAAAGCGCGGGGGAGGCGCTGTCGGGGGCTCGGGAACAGTAACGCCGAAGCGGTGGTCCAACATTTCCAGGGCCTCGATTAATCGGTCGACGTCGGCGGTGCGGTGGGCGGCAGAGAGGGTGATGCGAAGCCGTGATGTACCAGTGGGGACGGTGGGAGGTCGGATGGCGGTGACGTCGAGGCCGCGTTGGGCGAGGAGGTCTGCGGCCTGAAGGGCCTGGTCTTCGGGGCCAAGGATGAGGGGAATGATGGGACTGGTCAGGGGGACGTCCAGGGCGTTGGAGAGGCGGTCAATATGGGACCAGAGGCGGCGGCGGGGCTCATCGTCGGAGGAGACGAGCTCGATGGCGGCCAGGGCGGCGGCGACGACAGGGATGGGCGGGGCGGTGGAGTAGATGTAGGAGCGGCCCAGGTTGAGGAGGAGCTGACGCATGGCGTCGGTGGTAGCGATGAATCCGCCGAGGGCCCCGGCGCCCTTGCTGAGCGTGCCGACGTGGAGGTCTATGGCGTCGGTGATCTGCCAGGCCGCGGCGAGACCGGCGCCGTGGGGGCCGTGGACAAAGGATCCGTGAGCCCCGTCGATGACCAGAAGGGCGTCGTGGTGTTGGCAGGTTTGGCTAAGCCCAGGCAGGGGGGCGAGGTCGCCGTCCATGCTGAAGACAGAGTCGGTGATCACCAGAGCCCGTCGACCCCGGGGCAAGTCAGACAGGAGGTCATCTAAGGCCTGAACGTCGCCATGGGGAAAGACCTGGAGGGAGGCCCCACGGCGCCTGGCGAGGGTGCATCCATCGATGATGGAGGCGTGGTTGAGGCGGTCGGAGAAGATAGTGGTGTGCTCGTCGGCGAGGGCGACCATGACGGCGAGGTTGGCGGCGAAACCGGTGGGGCAGAGCAGTGCGGCCTCGGTGCCCTTCCAGGTGGCGATGGCCTTCTCCAGGCGGTTGTGCAGGGTGGTGTAGCCGCAGATCAGGGGAGAGCCGCGGGGGCCGAGTCCGTAGGTCTCAAGGGCGTCTTGGACGGCGGTGAGGATCTGGGGATGGCCGGAGAAGCCGAGGTAGTCGTTGGAGCTAAAGAGGATGCGCTCCTGTGCCGAGTTGCCGCGTCGAATGTGGACGGGTCCCGTGGGGTCGATGGGGTCGAGTTGGCGGAGGCGGTGGGCCTGGTGACGGCGCTGGAGGCGTTGATCAACCCAGGCTTGCCAGGAGTGGGGAAGGGACATGGTTCAGGAGGAGGGTAGGAGAAGGTCAATAAGTGGGGTGTCGTCGAGGGCGCGGGCGCCGCCATCGATGCCGGCGATGCGGGGAAATTGAAGGATCGTCAGGTCGGGATAGTGGTGGTGAAGAACATCGGCGTTGGACTCGGTGGAGTCGTCCGGGGACTGAGGGGCGCTGAAGATGACGGCGGCGGTGGAGAGTCCAGCGTGGTCGAGGGCCTCGAGGGTCAGTCGGGTGTGATTTAGGGTGCCCAGGGCGTTTTCCGCTATCAGAATCACGGGAGCGGAGAGCTTAAGCGCCAATTCACGGGTGTCCAGTCCGTCAGCGAGGGGAGAGAGGAGGCCGCCGGCGCCCTCGACGAAGAGGAGATCGGCGTCGTTGCGGAGGGCGTCGATGCGCTGGATCCAGCGCTGAGGATGGAGGGTGACGCCTTCCCGGGCGGCGGCGACGGGAGGAGCCAGAGGGGCCTGGAGGCGTTGAAAAGCTTCGGCGGGGTCGTCCTGTCGGGCAGCGCGAGCCAGGCGGCGCCCGTCTTCGTGGTTGCGAGAGGGCTGGTCGCGGGTACCGGATTCCACGGGTTTGATGCCTCGGGCGTCGACGCCGCGGTCGACGAGGGCGCGAAGGAGCGCGGAGGTAACGGTGGTCTTGCCTATCTCTGTGTCCGTGCCGGCAATGACGAAGAGGTCGGAATCAAAGGCGTTCATGAAGTGGCCTCGGCGGTGGGGTTGTCGTCGGTTTTCGTGGCCGATGAAGACTCAGCATCGTCGGGATCTTCATCGTCGGGATCAGCATCGTCGTGTTCGGAAGTGGCCTGTTCGTCGTCGGGGGGCTCGGTAGCATCGGATTCATCGGAGCTACTTTCGGAGTCAGCGAAGGCCTCGGTGAGTTCGCGGCGCCGGCGAAGTCGGCGCGCATACATGACGAGGCCGATGGCGAAAAAGAAGGCGGGGACGAGGATGATGTTGATGATCTGGATGTAGGTGCGGGCGGCGGAGGGGATGTCGGTGATGAGGGCGGGCATCTGTTTTCCGCGGATGGTGGCCAGTTCCCGTTCCTGGGCGAGCCATTCAATGGAGGCGACGAAGAAGTCGAGGCCCAGGGAGGTCAATTGCCCCTGGTAGCCGACCTCAGGGAAGGGTTGCATAAAGTCGCCGCTGCCGATGACGAGGAAGCGGTTGTCCGGCCCCTGGAGGGCGGCGCCGACGCGAAAATCGCCCTGCTCTTCGCCCTGAATGGGGAGGATGAGGTCGTCGTAGAGGGCGCGCCCCGGGGGAGGCTCGAAGCGGGTGGAGCCGGGGTCGGTGCGAAGGATGTCGTGAAATTCAAATTGGGGAGGGAGGTTGTCGTGGTTGACGCCAATGGTGGAGGGAAGGGGCAGAAAGAGGTGGGAGATATGACGGGTGAAGGGGAGGTCGCGGTCGATGTCGGTGATGGGGAAGAGGGCGGGGTGAGCGACCTGGACGGTACCGCGCTGGGTGGGGACGGGACCGTAGGCGATGGCGTTGTCGCGATGGATGACGGCGTCGTTGCCGGGGTGAATGCCAAAATTGGCCAGGAAACGGTGAAAGTCGGTGTCCACGGGTTCGCGCATCGGGGGCGCGGCGGCGGCCTCTGGGTCGCCCCGCTGCTGGGCCTGGGCCCATCGCATCTGGTCGGCGGGATCGACGACGGCGCCGCTCTGGAACCAGCCAATATTGCCGCCCTCGTCGATGAATTGGTCGAGGGCGTCGATGGCGGAGGTGCCCAGATCGTTGCTGAGGTTGATGGCGATGAGAGCTTCATAGTCGCGGAGGTCGGCGCCGATGAGGTTGGGAGCAGTGAGGTCGACGGCTTCCACTTCCAGGAGATGGCCGTAGCGATTTTCGATGATCGGTTGGAGTGAGGAGGCGAATTGGGGGATGTCGGCCGGTCCACCGGCGCCGGCGATGAGCCCCACTTTGCGAGGGGTGGGAAAAGTGAGGCCGAGAAGGGCGCGGGTGACGTCGTATTCGAAGCTATCGAGGCTGGGATCGCCGGAGACTTGAAGCTGGTTGATCGTCTCGCTGCGCTCGCCCTGATGAAAGGCGATGCCGGCGAAGATGGAGCGGTAGCTGGCCTGGGTGTCGGTTTCCTGGCCGATCGTGATGGGCGAGATGCCCTGCGCTTCGGCGAGTTCGGTGAGGCGGTCCTCGTCGTCGGTGGAGATGATCTCGTAGGAGATCTGGCCCTGGCTGTGGGCTTCGTACTCCTGGAGGAGTTCATCGATCTGCTGATGGAGACGGTGGTAGGGCGGAGGGAGGTTGGGCGAGATAAAGGCTTGAATTTGGACCGGTTCGTCGAGGTCGCTGGCAGCGTCCTGGCTGACGGGGCTCAGGGTGTAGATCTGGTTGGCCGTCAGGTCGAGGCGCAGATAGGAGTGGCTGGCCGCCCAGTTGAGGGCGATGAGGACGGCGATGGTGAGCAGGGAGAGGCCAAAGAGGCGAAGGGAAGCCCGGTGGCGACCAACGATGGAGGAGATGGAGTTGGACATCATGGACTGGTCCTTTAGTTCCAGCGTCGGGATTCGAGGCGCAGGGTGGTGATGACCAGGGCGGCAGCGGTCAGCGACACATAGTAGATGATGCTCTGGAGGTCGATGACACCGCGGGCCAGGTTCTGGAAGTGATAATTGGTGGAGGCGTATTCAAGGGTGCGGGTCCAGGCGCCGGAGGGCTGGGCGATGAGGATGTCAATGAGATAGAGAAAAAAACAGAGGGTGAAGGCGAGCAAGATGGCCACGACCTGGTCACGGGTAAAGCTGGAGGCCATGAGTCCGATGGCGGCGTAGGTGCCGGCGAGCAGGGTCATGCCCAGGTAGCCGGTGGCCACGGCGCCCCAGTCCAGCTCGCCGAGCAGCGAGAGGGTGTAGGGATAGGGAAGGGTCATGGCAAAGACGACGAGGAAGAGGGCCATGGCGGCCAGAAATTTGCCGAGGACGATGTCGCGCGAGGTCAGGGGCATGGTCATGAGCCACTGAAGGGTGCCGCTGCGCTCCTCGGTGGCGAAGAGGCCCATGGTCAGCGCCGGGGCAAAGAAGGCGAGCATCAGGGGAGCCTGATCGAAGTAGCCGCGCATCGACAGGAGGCTGACCTCGTTGAAGTAGGTCTGCCAGAAGAGGGCGCCGGTGATGACGAGAAAGAGGATCACCACGGCGTAGGCGACCAGGGAGTTGAAGTAGGCGCCCAACTCGCGGCGAGCGATGATGAGGGCATTAGGCATGGCTATACTCGGTGGTGAAGTAGCGAAAGATGGCTTCCAGCGAGGGATCGTCGTGGGGGTGCTGGGTGCGGAGCTCGTCGAGGGTGCCGTCGGCGACCAGGCGGCCGGCGTCGATGATGATGATGCGGTCGCAGACGGCGCTGACTTCCTGGAGGATATGGGTGGAGAGGATGACGGTTTGTTCCTCGCCGATGGTGGTGATGACATCACGGATGTCGACGATCTGGTTGGGATCAAGCCCGGTGGTGGGTTCGTCGAGAATGATCACCGGGGGGTCGTGGATGATGGCCTGGGCGAGGCCGACGCGCTGGCGATAGCCCTTGGAGAGCTCGTCGATGCTACGGCCGAGCATGGGGGTAAGGCCGGTCTGTTTGGCGACGTCGTGGATTCGCGCCTCGCGCTCCTCGGAGGGGATGCGGCGCAGGTCGGCGATGAAGCGAAGATAGTCCCAGAGCAGCATCTGGTCGTAGAGGGGAACGTCTTCGGGGAGGTAGCCGATCTTTTGGCGCACGGCATTGCGCTGGCGGCGGACGTCGTGGCCGGCGACGGTGGCCGAGCCACTGGAGGCGGCGATGGCACCGGTGAGGATCTTCATGGTCGTGGTTTTGCCGGCGCCGTTGGGGCCCAGAAAGCCCACGATTTGGCCGGCGTAGACGGTGAAACTGAGGTCGTCGACGGCTTGAATATCGCCATATCGCTTGCTCAGGGAGTCGACGGTGATAGTTTGGCGTCGGTCGGTGGCCATGATGAAAGAGAAGTCCTGGATGGGGAGATCCGATGGAAGATGAAGACAAGGTAGGGCAAAGACAGGGATGAGCGAAAGATGCGTTTAGAGATCGAGATCGATGAGAGGTTTTGCGAAGTGGCCAAGGTGCCCCGGCAAGTGGAGGAGGCGCTCAGGGATTCGCGCCGAGAAATCGAGTATTTGAGAGGGGAAGCCCGGCGGGAGCAGAGCGAGCTAAAGGTGACGCGTCTGGGACGGCAATTGCAGCGCCACGGCCGTTTCCTTCGCCTGGTGGGCCGATTTGAGGACGCCCGGGAGGTCACAGAAGAGGCGATGGCGATCTGGGAGCAATATGGTCGAGCGCGGGCGTTGGTGGTGTGCCGAATTCAACTCAGTGAAATCGATCTTGGGGGCAGCCGAGTTGAGGAGGCGGTCAAGCGCCTGGAGCGCCTGAGTACCGGGATGGAGGAGAAGGCAGCGGTCTACGCCGATCAGATCGCAGAAGTCCGGGGGAGGAGCCTGGCGGCGGCAGGCGATGCACAGGCTGCCCGAGAGGCGCTCAAGGAGGCCCTGGAGGTGCGTCAACAGCGGGGCAATGAGCGCCATATTGAGATGACGAAAGCGTTGATGGAGCGGATATGAAGCGGCGATGGTGGAGGATGGGATGGGTAGTGGGCCTGGGGTTGTGGAGCGTCCTGGTGGCGGGTTGTGGGGGATGCGGGATCGAGGAGAGTCCGGGAACACTAAAGGTCGGCGACGCCGATCGTCAGGGGTTAATGCCACTGGAGGAAGAGGGGCGCGACCGGGTTCGCCAGGGAAGTCTGGCGTTGAGTTTCGAGATCTTTGATGGGGTGCGCCAGGAGTCCGACGCCGATGTGGTGATGTCTCCCCAGGCGGTGTTGATGGGGATCAGTCAGCTGATCCCGGCGACGGAGGGGCAGTCGAGCGCGGCCGTAGCAGAGTTGTGGGGTGTCGAAGAGGATGAGTTGGAGATGGTGATGGCGGTGCTCAATCAGCAGGGAGTGCACCTGGAGAGGCAGTCGGGAGCGGATCTGCGCTTTGATCACCGAAATGACCTGTGGGTCGATGAAAAGAGCGAGCCCGATGAGGGGTATCTGGAGTTATTGAGGCGCTATACGGGGCGGGGAGTGCACGTGGTGGACGAGGAGTCGGATATCAATCACTGGGTGGGGCGGGTGATGGGCGATGGAGAGTTGGAGGTGATCGGCGATTGGGAGGAAGGGACGGCGGCGTTGACCCAGGCGGTGCATATCAGTGGGGTGTGGCGCTATGGGTTTGAGTCGACGGGCTCCAGCGGGGGCCCGATGGAGAGCGCCGATGCAGAGCATCGATGGCCGATGATGGAGGGGCGCGAGAGCTATCGCTTTTATCGAGATAGCACCACCCAGGCGGTGGCCTTCGGCTATCAGGGGGCCAATACCTCGCTTGTGGCCATGAAACCGAGGTCGGCGACGATGTCGATCGAGGAGTGGGGAGAGGGCTTTGATGGGGAGCGGTTCCAATCGATCGTGGAGGGGTTGTCGAGGCTGGAAGATGGGGAAGTGGACCTGCCGGAGTTCGACCTGCGTCAACAGCATCAATTGGGAGGGGTGATGGAGGAGTTGGCGGTGGAGGTCTTCGGAGATGAGGCCGATCTGTCGGGATTTGGTGAGCGCAGCCCCGAGAGGGTGGCGACGGTGGGCCACGTCGCGTCGCTGGAGGTCGGAGAGCGAGGGGGGCGGCAGAGCGCGGAACACGTGGAGGAGGCGGGTCGCAGAGGAGAGGCGATTGCCTTTGACCGGCCCTTTTATTTTGCGGTCTACGATGAGGGGGCAGAGGCGATTCTATTGTTGGGACGCCTTAAGACGGGGTTCGAATACCCCGAATAGGCCAATATTAACTAGCGGTCTAGAAGTTGTACTGGGCGGAGACGCCGCCGAGGAAGGTGGTTTGTTCGTAGGTGCCATTGCCGACGACGAGGCTGTGGTCGTCGTCGGGGTCGGAGGGGTTGACCTGTCGGACCTCGGAGTTGGTGATCTCGCGGTCGGGCATGAGGATCACGCCGCCCATCGCGGAAAGGGTGAGGCGATCGAAGTCGTAGCCAAAGCCGGCGGTGAATTGCTGTTTGGTGGGGTCGAGGGCGAAGACGCTGAGGCGGTGGTCGGGGACAGCGCCGCGCTCAAAGACGTAACCGGCGCGAAATGACAGCGATGAAGAGTAGTGGATCTGGGTGCCCAGGTGGGCGGAGATGGTATTTTGCATCTCTTGAGGGACGACGAAGGATTCGACGGGCATCGAGCCGATGCCGGGGACGCCGGTGATCTCGACTTCGTCGGGAGTGAGGGTGACCTCGTCGAGGAGGGACCAGTGCTGATAGACGAGGGCGGCTTCGACGTCGAAGCGGCTGGCGATAAAGCGGGCGCCTCCGCGGAGGTAGAAGGGAAAGGGAATGGAGACGTCGACTTCATTGCCCGAGGTCTCGGCGTTGTCGTAGGCCGGATGGTCGGGCATGCGGGTGTCGATGGTGGCGCTGCTATCGCTGAAGATATGGGGCAGTTGAAGGGAGGCGCCGAGTTGGAGGGCGTCGGTGAGGCGATAGTTAACGCCCAGGTTGGCGGTGGGGCTGAAATAGCTCGAGATATTGACCTCGGCGAGCATGTCGAGGTCTTCGTCTTCGGGGTCGCCGAAGAGTCCGGAGTAGCCGGAGCCGACGGAGATGACGCGAAATTGGCCCATGAAGTTCTGGAGGCCGGCGCCAAAGGAGAGGGAGTCGGAGACCTGCCAACCGATGGCGGCGTGAAGGTAGCCGAGGGCAGAGCCACCGTTGTCGATGAGGACGTAGCGCTGAGGGCCATCTTCGGGGTAGCGGCTGCCGGCGGCCCAGGGGGTATAAAAGCCGGCGGCCCAGTGGATATCGGGGTGAGAGGTGGGGCCGCCGATGAGGATTAGGGGGATGGCGTGGGGGGGAGCGTCGCTGTAGACGGGGTCGTAGGTGCGGGTGGAGCCGTCGTCCATCTGTCGGGGGGCGCGCTGATGGCGGGTGGAGAGATGGACGACGCCGAGGTCGATGAGCATGCGTGTATCGTCGAGTTGAGTGAGCCCGGCGGGGTTATGCCACAGGGCGTCGAGGTCGGCTTGATGGGGGGCGATGGAGGCACCGCCGCGGGCCGTGCTGTCGACGCCGCGGGTGGGGAGAAAGAAGCCAGCAGCCATGGCCGGAGCGGTCCACAAGAGGACGAGTACAAAGCTAACATGGGCCAGGATGCGCGCAGTCATAGTGGGGCTCGCGAATAGGCCGGGGAATAAGGGATGGTTTCGCCCAAAGGGTATCGCGATGGGGAAAGTGGGACAAGGAGTCTTGTGGGTTTTAGGTCGTGCACGATACGTAAGGATCGAGAAAAAATGTGGAACAATGCACGGATGTGCTTTTGTTCGCCTCGAGCCGATTTCGAAGACACCGATGCAAATGAGTGATGGTATGGAAGTAGGAGTCAAGCAGTTCGGGGCGTGGAGTGTGGTCATGGTGGTGGCGTTGATGCCGTCGGTGGTGGAGGCACAGCCGCGAGAAGTGAGCCTTGAGGAAGTGCTGGAGGTGGTGCCGGAAAAACACGAAACCAGAGAGATCACGGAGATGCAGATCCGGCAGAGCCAGGCGATGCGTCGCCAGGCGTTGGCGTCGTTACTGCCCCAGGCCGACATGTCCGCAAATGTGGATCGACAGTCCTTTGAAGTGGAAACGGAGCAGGGAGAAGTGTTTTCGCGCAGTCTGGACTGGTCGATCAACGGCGGCGTCGGAGTGACGGTATTCGACGCGCCGGCCTATTTTGATTATTGGCAGGCCGGAGCGAGTCTGGAGATGACGGAGCAGCGTGCGGAGTGGGAACGCCACCTGTTGATGCTGGATGCGGAAGTGGCGTTCTATACGCTGGCATCGGCGCAGGAGGAGGTAGAGATCGCAGAGTCAGCGGTGGATTGGCGCGAGCAATACCTGGATCAGGCGGAGGCGCTGCGAGAAGCGGGGCTGGCGGTGAGTGTGGACGTCGGTCGAGCGCGGGTCGATGTGCTGGAGGCGGAGCAGGCGCTCCTGGAGGCGGAGGCGACGCTGGGCAACGCGGCGGATAGTCTGGCGGTGTTGATGGCCGAGGAGCCCGATGGAGAACTTCGGGCGGATACACAAGTGGAGGTCGACGACCTGATTTTTCCGGAGGACGCCCGGGGAGTCACGGAGCAGCGAGATGACTTTGGGGCGATGCGATCGGGGATCGAAGCGTCGGAGCTGGGGCGCCGGGGGGCCTGGTGGTCATTGGCACCACGGGTGGATCTGCGCTTAAATACCAATTTGGGAAGAACGACGCAGTTTAATCCGGAACGATTCAACTGGTCGGTCACCCTGTCGGCGACCTGGCAGCTCTACGATGGTGGGGCGCGCTACGCGAGGGCAGACGCGGCTCAGGCGGAGGTGAGGCAGCAAGAGTTGGAGCTGGAGCGCGATCTTCGAGGAGCGAATGCGGAATTGGTGGAGGCGCTTCGCGAGTGGGAATCGGCAGAGGCGTCAGTGGCGGTGGCCCGGGAGCAAATCGAGGTCGCCCAACAGAATTACGACCAGGTGGTGGCTCAATTTGAATCGGGCCTGGTGTCGAGCCTGGAGGTGCGCGATGCATCTCAGGAGTTATTGGATTCGGAGCTGGGTCTAAATCAGAGGCAATTGCAGGTCCAATTGGCAGAGATCCGCTATCGCTATTTGCGGGCTGAGGATGAAGAGACGTGATGAAGATATCGAAGAAGACGGGACAGACGACGCTGATGAGAGGATGCTTGGTGGTGATGACGGTATTGGCCGTGATCACCGTTTGGGCCTGCGGAGGAGACGAAGAAGAGGGCGGCGGAGGGCCACCGATGGGCGGGGGAGGCTCGGGCGGTCCGGTGGTCACCGTGGAGACGGTGGCGCCGGAGCGCGACGAATTTGTGGTCACTGGCAACTACGCCGGCGAGGTCCGCTCGGAGGAGATGACGGAGGTCTCCTCGGAGGTGGGGGGGCGACTGCTTGAGGTGCAGGCCAATATCGGCGACGCGGTGGACGAAGGCCAGTTGTTGGGGCGGGTCGATGACCGCAACCTGCGCCAATCGGTGCGGGAGTTGGCGGCCAGTGTGTCGGTCTCCCAGGCCACGAAAGCCGAGGCAGAGGTCAATCTGAGCAATCTGGAGAGCGATCTGAGGCGCAAACAGCCGCTGCGGGATAGAGATATGGTCTCGGAGCGCGAGATCGAAGAGTTGGAAAACTCGATCGCCAATGCGGAGCAGCAATTGGCGGTGGCGGAGGCCCAGATCGAGCAGGCGCAGGCGCGTCTGGCGTCGGCGCGCGACGACCTGGATAATACCCAGATTCGCGCGCCCTTCGACGGAGTCATTGGCAATCGCTATGTGGAGCGCGGCACTCATGTGCAGCCGGGCCAGGCGATTTTTAGCGTCGTCGACGACGATATGTTGTACGTGGCGGTGCAGGTGCCTGAGCGAAAGGCGGCGATGGTCCATGCCCAGACGCCGGTCCAGATCCGCGTGGGGGCACTCAATAGCACGGCCCTGGTGGGAGAGATTCATCGGGTGGCGCCGATGATGGATTCGGCGACGCGCAGCTTGAGGGTCGACGTGGCCGTGGTCGACGAGGAGGGATGGACGCTGCGACCGGGGATGTATGCCCGGTTGAGCATGGAACATGGGCGTATGGACGACGCCCTGGTGCTGACGAATCAGGCCATTCAACACGATCTGGACGGGACGCCCTACGTCTGGCGAGTCGTCGATGGAGAGGCCGAGAAGGTGGAAGTATCGGTAGAGATGAGGGGCAGGGAGTCGAGCGCTCTCGGCGACGCGATCAAAGAGGGTGACCGCATTGTATTGAGAGGCCATGAGACCCTGGAAGAAGGAAGCAAGGTCCGTGATGTCCATCGCAGCGATGGCCCCGACATCAGTGAGGATCTGGAAGGACCAGTGGAATGACGCGACGTGGAGGCAGTCGGAATGAAGCAAGTCAAAGAAAAGCCATGATGTAAGCCGGGAGTGCGCGATGAATTTGCCCAAGATAGCGGTTGGTCGTCCAGTGATGACGACCATGGTCTTCGTCGCCGTGTTGTTGCTGGGGGTGGTGAGCTTTTCGAGGCTGCAGATCGATCTGTTGCCCGATATTGAGTTTCCCTCCCTGTCGGTGACGACCTCTTATGAGGGAGCGGGCCCGGAGGAGATCGAGACGCTGATCACGCGACCCATCGAAGAAGCGGTGGGAACGGTGGAGGGGATCGATACGATCGATAGCTTCTCGACGGAGGGGCGAAGCCGGGTATCGCTGCGCTTTAATTGGGGGACCAATCTGGACACGGCGATGAACGATGTCCGTTCGACGATCGAGCGGGTCAAAGGGCAATTGCCAGATGAGGCCGACGATCCGGTGGTGTTTCGCTTTGATATCAACAGCTTTCCGATCTTGCAGTTGTCGCTGTCGGGAGATCTATCGGAGCCGCAGCTGCGCCAGCTCTCGGAGCGCCAGTTGGAGCCGCGCCTGGAGCGCGTCGAAGGGGTAGCCTCCGTCGACGTTCGGGGAGGACTGGCTCGGGAGTTCCAGGTGGTCCTGGATACGGATCGGTTGCGGGCCTACGGGCTGTCGCCGACGGAGATCAGCGAGGCCTTGAGTCGGGAAAATCGCAATATTCCGGCCGGACAGATCGAACAATTTGACGAGTCGCTTCTGGTACGGGTGATGGGGGAGTCGGGAGATGTGGCGGACCTGCAGAGTATTGTCGTGGGGATGCGAGAGAGTGAGCGCCAGGGGGCGGTGCCGATCTATCTGCGCGACGTCGCTCAGGTGCTGGATACCTTTGAAGATCCGTCGAATATCGTGCGGCTCAACGGCGAGCCAGGGATACGGTTGTCGGTGACCAACCAGTCGGGCACCAATACGGTGGAGGTGGCAGAAGCGGTGCGCGATGAAATCGGGCGTATCAACCGCGATTATGAGGGCCGAGCCCAGTTGTCGGTGGTGACGGATACCTCGGAGTATATCGAGGACTCGATCGCCAACGTGCAGGGGGCGGTGCTGGCGGGAGCGATCCTGGCCATTTTGGTCTTGCTCTTCTTTTTGCAGAGCGTGCGCTCGACGGTGATCGTGGGAGTGGCCATACCGATCTCGATCATCGGTATCTTTACGCTGATGTATTATTTCGGGATCACCTTGAACCTGATCAGCTTCGGTGGGGTCGCCCTGGGGGTGGGGCTGCTGGTGGATAACGCGATTGTGATTCTGGAGAATATCTATCGGAAATTAGAGGAGGGGGAGGATTCGATCTTTGCGGCCGTCGAGGGATCGCGGGAGGTGGGGACGGCGATCGTGGCATCGACGATCACGACGCTGGTGGTGTTTGTGCCGGTGATCTTTTTGACGGGGTTTGCGGCGATATTTTTCGGGCAGATGGCCTTTGTGGTCAGCTTTGCGCTGGTGTGCTCGCTGGCGGTGGCATTGACGCTGATCCCGATGCTGGCGTCGCGGTTTTTGAATGCGGAAAAGATCGCCAATGGAGAGGCGAAAGGAGTGATCTCCAACTTTCTGGATGCCCTGGAGCAGGTGTATGGGAATCTGGCAGATTGGTGCTTGAATCATCCCTGGACGGTATTGGGGGTGACGTTGGTGTTGCTGGTGGGAGCGATAAGTCTGGTGCCCCAGGTCGGGACGGAGTTATTGCCGGAAGACGATCAGAGCGAGGTGCGCATCGATCTGGAGATGCCCGAGGGCACGCGGATTGAGCGAACGGAGCAGGCAATCCAAAAGATCGAAGCTGTGATCCCCGATGCGGTACCAGAGCTGGAATTGATGCAGACGATTGTCGGTACGCCCGGGGGTTGGTCGACGTCGGGAGGGGAGTCGGGGCGGATCACGTTGCAATTGGTGCCCGCCAATCAACGGGATCGCTCCAGCGACGAGGTGGCTCGAGATCTCAATGACGAGGTCGAGGGGTTGGTGGCCGGGGGCGATGTCCGAGTGAGGGCCGGGGGAGGGTTGTGGATTTTAAGAGTGTTGCAAGGAGGCGGGGAGCGACTCGAGATTCAGGTGCGGGGCTTCGATATCGAGACGGCCGACCGGCTCGCGCAGGAAGCCTCAGAGATCATGGGGTCCGTCGACGGGGTGATGAGCACCAATGTGAGCCGTGAGACGGGAGGGGCGGAGTTGCAGGTGGTGCCGGACCGAGAGAAGTTGGGCTCCATGGGTATCGAGCCCTCGGTGGTGGGCAGTCAGATTCAGACCTATATTCAGGGACGCCAATCGACGGTGCTGCGAACGGACGGAGACGAATTCGATGTGATCGTGCGCCTTCCACGTATGGAGCGCGAGGGGCTCGAACAGCTCATGGATATGCCGATTATTTTGCCCGGTGGTGGGTCGGCAACGCTGGGCGACGTGGCCAATATTGAGGAGGAAGTGGGGCCACTGACCATCGAGAGGGAGAATCAGGGTCGGGTGGTCAATGTTCGGGCCTTTTTGAGCGGAGACCGAAACTTAGGCCATATCGCCTCCGATCTGCGCGCAGAGATCGATGAGATGGATGTGCCCGATGGATTCAGTGTGCTGGTGAAAGGGGAGACGGAAGAGCAGGACGAGACCTTTGGAGCACTGCTCATCGGCATCCTGTTGGCGATCGCGCTGGTCTATATGGTGATGGCCAGCCAATTCGAGAGCTTTATTCAGCCGCTCTACATCATGTTGTCGATCCCGGTGGCGGCGATCGGGGTGATATTGATGCTTTTATTGACGGGGACGACCTTCAATATCCAGTCCTTTATGGGCTGCATCATGCTGACGGGGATCGTGGTCAATAACGCGATCGTGTTGGTGGACTATATCAATTTGATGCGACGAGAGCGGGGAATGTTGGTTCGGCAAGCGGTGGAGATCAGCACGCGACGTCGCTTGCGACCGATCTTGATGACCACGGTGACCACGATATTGGCGTTGACCCCGGTGGCCCTGGGATTGGGCGAGGGTGGCGATACCCAGTCGCCGCTGGCTCGGGCGGTGATCGGAGGGCTATTCGTATCGGCCGCGATTTCGCTGGTGATCATACCCGTGATTTACAATAGCGTGGAGGGATGGCGAGAGGGGAAAAGAGAACCGGAGATGGGAGAAGCCGAGTAAAGGTGTCAGCTGGGTGTTGGAAAAGGGGTGGGACAAATTGAAGAAACCCGGGGGCTGTGATAACTATGGTTTTCAGGCGCTTTTCGACGGTCAACCTCGGCGAATCAAGGCAGCGTTCAGCTTCTCCTGGAGAGGGGCTGAAAGAGGAGCATAGGAATCGCCACCAAGGAAGTAGAGGCGATGCGACACAGGACCGGTAGGAAAGTGTAGTGGCAGCGGGCAGTCCCGGCGCCAAGTCCGGGTCAGGCGAAGGCCAATTATTGCCGGAAGGATGCGTGCATGTACAAGCTCCTGATTGAGGATGATGAAGGCGGCAAGACCGCCGTATCGCTCATCCGGGATGAGATCACCATTGGGCGTAAAGAGGGGAATACGATTCGTTTGACGGATCGCAATGTCTCTCGGCGCCACGGTAAGATCGTGCGCGACGACGAAGACGTCTATATTGAAGACGTTGCCGCGCGCTACGGGCTCAAGAAAAACGGAAAGAAGATCGACGGTCGAGCCCCGATGACACCCGGTGATGTGGTGGAGATCGGCGACTATCGATTGACGCTGAAGGCGGAGAAGAAAAAGGGCGAGAAGTCGGATTCGGGCTCCGGAAAAGCGGGCAAGGCCGGCAAGCCTCCGAAGAAGCCCAAAAAGCCAGAGAATATCGACGACGATTTTGGGGATTCGAAGCGCGAGCAGACGCAGGTGATTCAGTCACTTGTGGCGAAGCTGGTGGTGATCTCGAGTAATTTTGCGGGCGAGGAGTTTCCCTTAAATCGGCCGGAAGTGGTGATCGGGCGCGGGGAAGATTGTCACATCATCATCGATCATCGCTCCATTTCGAGTAAGCACGCCAAGATCGTGCGCGAAGACAATACGACTTATAAGATCGTGGACCTCAATAGTAAGAATGGGGTCAAGGTCAGCGGGGAGAGTTATCGAGCAACCCATCTTCAACGCGGGGACGTGGTGGAGCTGGGGCATGTGAAATTTCGGTTCGTGGAACCGGGAGAAAATTACGTCTTTACGCCCCAGTCGGAGAAGGTGGCGGCCAGCACGGTCGGTGGGGAGTCCAAAGGGGGCACGGACGTCGTCAAGCTGGGCCTGATGGGGGCGATCGCGGGCGCCATTGTGGTGGCCCTGGCGGGTGTATTCTTTATGGTTCAGAGCGGCGACGAAGAGGAGCCGGAGACCGATGAGCCGGTGGCCCAAGAGGAAGCACTGGCCGAGGAGTTGGCGGAGGATTACGACGTCGATGGCGATGGGGACGACCAAATTGGGGCGGTGATCGATCAGGCACGGGCAGAAATCGAGGCCGGGCAGTTGCGAGAGCCCATTGGAAGTCTGCGCTTGATGCGAGACCAGCTCGATCCAACACCGGAACAGCGCGATGAGATCGACGATCTGGTGTCCCAGGCTCGCGTGGAGCAATCGCATAAAGGCAATTACGAAGACGCCGCCGACCATTTTGGGGACGGCGAGATCATGGATGCCTTTGATGCGCTGACAGCGATTCCATCGCACTCGATTTTCTATGGCCTGGCGGAGGACGAGGGGCTTCGCGAGTCGATCTTCGAGGCGGTGTTGGCGATGGGACAAGAGGCTTTTGACGACGAAGAATTCGAAGAGGCCCGGGGATACGTCGACGAATTATTGTTTGCCGATTACGAGCCGGCGATGGATCTGCTCGACGCCATCGAGGCGAGAGAAGAGGAGCTGGCAGAGATCGCGGCTCAAGAAGAAGAAGAGGCGGCGGCGCAGGCGAGCGCGGAGGCGGCGCCAGCCCCGAGCCCCTCGCCGAGTCCGTCCGGTGGGTTGAGTGCCGAAGAGGCTCAGGACCGCTATAACGAGGCTGCCAGGGCTGTCATGGCCGGCGATCCGCAGGGAGCTGTCGAGATCTGTCAGGAAGCCCTGAGTGCCGGGCATACACCGTGCCATCGAATTTTGGGGCTCGCCTATACCCGATTGGAAGATAGCGACAATGCCTGCAGCCACTTCCAACAATATCTCAATAGCGGGCCCTCCAACCGGGGTGCTGTGGAAGGTCAGATGGAAAACCTCGGCTGTGACTGACGTCTCATGAATAATCCGGGATAGGAATGTTGGGTGGAGAGGCAGTTGTTGTTCCCAGGGAGCGAACCTCAGACGCAATGAATTGGCATTGAAGCGAAGGAGAGACGTCTATCGCACGAGACATCCATGGAGACTTAAACGGCCTGAAGTCCCGAGAGCGCCGGAAATTACAGAAGCTGTACAAGCGGCACCTCGATGGCTTTGACGCGGTCAATCAAGAGTTTGCGAGGCATCTCACGGATATCTCGCACCAACTCAACCGAATCGTAGCGGTGATGGCCGATCGGCAGGGAAAGATTCTGCACGTGATGGTGGGTGATGATAAGCGGGTGTATTTGCCCGATATCGGCCGGCAACGGGGCGGCAAGAGCCGCTTTCGTGGCATTCGGTTGATCCGCACCTATCTGAAAGGAGATGGGCGCCAGGTGGAGATGACCAGTGAGGACCTGACGGACCTGTCGAAGCTGCAATTGGATATGGTGATCTCCGTGGGGATCGATGGAGAGGGCTATCCGGGCCAGGTGGCCTATGCCTATCTGATTCCGGAGAACCCGGACGACAAGATGTGGGAGATCGAAAAGGCGCCGAATCCGGCGGAGATCGATCTGAGTTTTACCTTCTTCATCAATGAGTTGGAGAGCGAGTTTCAGCGCAAGGCCGACGAATTGGTCACCACCGGCAAGGAGCCGGTGATGTTGGCCTGCGTGTCGACGCTGGCCGGTCGAGATGAAGAGGTCGAGATCGAGGAGATGCTTGAGTTGTGTGACACCGCCGGGGTGGATGTGGTGGACACCATGGTTCAGCGGCGAACACGGCCTCATCCCAAGTACGCGATGGGTCGAGGAAAACTCGAGGAATTGACCCTCAAGGCCTTGCAGTTGGACGTGGAGTTGATCGTGTTCGCTCAAGATCTGGAGCCGCGCCAGTTGCGCAGCATCACCGATGAGACGGACCTGCGAGTCATCGACCGGACACAGTTGATCCTCGATATTTTTGCCCAGCACGCCAAGTCACGAGATGGAAAGATTCAGGTGGAGCTGGCGCAGCTCAAGTATAATTTGCCGAGGCTTCACCAGAAAAATACGGGGATGAGCCGGCTGGCGGGAGGAATTGGTGGTCGGGGACCGGGAGAGACGAAGCTTGAGATCAATCGGCGGCGGGCCAGGGATCGGATTCGGTCGTTGGAAGCGGATATCGAGAAGTTGAGCCAACAGCGGGCGATTCGGCGCAAACGGCGGGTGAAAAATCAGCTCCCGACGGTGAGCATCGTGGGCTATACGAATGCCGGCAAGTCGACGCTGCTCAATCAACTGACGAAGTCAGAAGTGCGCAGTGAAAACCAGTTATTTGCGACCCTCCAGCCGACGACGCGACGGCTTCGGTTTCCCGAAAACCGAGAGGTGATCTTTACGGATACGGTGGGGTTTATACATGACCTGCCGCCGGATCTGGTGGCGGCGTTTAAGGCGACGCTCGAGGAGCTGGACCAGGCCGATATTTTGGTGCATCTGGTCGACGTCTCGGATCCGCTCTACGAGGATAAGATCGAGGCCGTCAACCGTATTTTGAGCGAAATTGATCTGGGCGATAAGGAACAGCTCTTGGTGTTCAATAAGATGGATCTTATGGATACCGACAAGGCGCGTGGCATCGCCGATAACCACGATGGCATCGCGATCTCGGCCTACGATGAGGATTCTATTAGGCCGCTGGTGGAGAAGTTGCAGCAGCGGCTATTTCGCAAGCAGCGCCAGAAGAAGGCGAAGTCGAGCGAGGTGATTGAGTCGACGAATTGGTAGGCGGGACCTGCTCAGTCGTCTTTGGAGGGAGAAGACTGAGATCGTCGGACGACGCGACGGCCGGAGGAGTTTTGGCGGGGGCGCTTCTTGGATGAAGAACGCCGGGGTTGACGCTTCGATGGAGCGCTCTTGTCGGAGGATTTTCGGTTGAGGTTTCGCTGAAGCTTCTTGAGCTTTTTCTGGCGTTTGGTCAGGGGTTTGCGGTCTTTGTTATGTTTTTTGGACGGGCCCTGGCGCTTCTGGGGTCTCTGGGGCCGATTGGGCGTTGAGGGCGAGGATTTTTTGGTCGATGAGGAAGAGGGGTTGGAGGGGCTGGCGTCGCTGCCGGAGAGTCCAAGTTTTCGCTGGATTTCGGCGAGGCGCTGCTTCTTGATGCGCTCTCTGTCGGCGCTCGAGCGCGGGGGAGAACTCGTCGGTTGAGAGGCGGATGAGGGGCGAGGCTCATTGGCCCGTCGAGGCTCGTTGGGGTGGCCCGGTTGTTGGGGTTCTTTGGGGGAATTGAAGACCTCCTCCATGTCGATTTCCTGGAGGTCCTCAATGAAGTCATCGTCGGCGTTGAGCTCGATGGCCCCCTGGTCGTTTTTATTGGCTTGAGGTTGCTTTTCGCGTTCGCGGCGGCGTTTTTGTTTGCGCCGTTCAGCGCGCTTGCGATCGCGGATGTAGGTGCCCTGTTCGATCTGGCGAAGGATGCGGTTCCAGCGGGTCTTATTGGTGTTGAATTTTTGCACCAGGGTGCGAAGCTGGAAGCGCTGGGCGGTATTGGAGATATAGGTGTTTTGCAACTCCATGACTTCGCGAAACACCTGCTTGCGCATATTGCGGGGTGGCTTTTGATCGATGCCGAGGAAATAGCGCTCGTAGCGGCGCTTGAGGGTGTCGATGCGCTTTTCCAATTGCTGGAGCTTGGCATCGATCTCGCTGGCTGACGGAGCGTCATTGGCCATTGGCAATCCTCGAGCAGGTGAGTGGGAAGGAATCGTATATGTATTTTAAAGGGGCATGAGGCATTTGCCAACTCCGAAGGAGTAGGGGGGAGCAGCCTGCGGTGGGTCAGGGTGATGGTTGAACGGGGGCCAGATGAGGTGTACTCGATCTTGGTGCCTGTGCGATAGGAAGTTGATGATGCCATGGAGTCAAAGATGAAGGTGAAACGATGGTGGTTGGGCCTGGCGATTGCGGGCCTGGTGTTGGTGATGGCAGTGGGCTGTGAACGCAATGATGAGGTCGAGCCCGATGGGGAGGCATCGGTCGAAGAGGAGAGCGACGAACTGGCCAAAGAGTTGGGAGACGAAGATCTCTATCGAAGTGAGGAGTGGCCCGATGAAGTGGATCGCATCGTATCGATGGCGCCCAATATCACGGAGGTACTCTTTGAGCTGGGCTATGGAGAAGAGGTGGTGGGGGTGACGCGCTATTGCGATTGGCCCCGTGAGGTGGAGTTGATCACTACGGTGGGGGGAATGTTGGATCCGGACTACGAGGCGATTCTGGCTCAGGAGCCGGACGTGGTTTTGGGGGTGGTCGATGGTGCCGACCACCGGATGTTGGGAAGTCTGGACTCCGCCGGTGTGGCCTATGGGTTTGTATCGATGGACGATATCGAGGAGATCAAGCGGGGGATTGAGCAAATTGGCGCGTGGTTGGGGGCAGAGGAGAAGGCCGGGGAATTGGTGGGGGATTTTGAGCGAGCCCTCGATGAGGAGACGGCGGCGTTGCGGAAGGTATTGGACGCCAATGGTAAGCGGGCGTTGATGGTCTACGATCGAGACCCGGTGGTGGCGGCGGGGCCGGGGACCTTTGGGGAGGAGATCTTGAAATTGTTGGGGATGGAGAATGCATTGGGCCAAGATGTGGGAGCCTATCCAGTGCTGGATATGGAGGCCATCATCGCCGCCGATCCGCAGGTGGTGGTAGACGTAAAGTTGGGTCAGGGAGCGTTGGATTATTGGGAGCGCTATGAGGCGATTGAGGCGGTGCGTCAGGGACGGGTCGTACATATCGATGACCCCCTGATGATGCGCCCAGGGCCGCGGCTTCCGGAAGCGCTGGGCCTGGTGGCGGCGGAGTTAAGGGGAGAGTGATGCGCCGGGTGGTGACGAAGCAAAAGATCCTGGGGGTGGCGGCGATCACCCTGGGGTTGTGGGTCATTACCGCGATTATGGGGTTAATGGTGGGGAGTAGCGATCTGGGCGGGTGGGATCTGGTCAGGCGGTGGTTGGGCGGGGAGTTGACGGCCGCAGAAGCGTCGATTGTGGAGCAGGCGCGGCTGCCGAGGGTGGTTTTTGCCGGTCTGGTGGGGGCGGCGCTGGCCGTGGGAGGTGCCGTTTTTCAGGCGGTGCTGAGAAATCCACTGGCCGACCCCTATATCCTGGGGATCTCGGGAGGGGCGGCGTTGGGCGGGACATTGATGCTGGTGCTGGGGACGGCGGGGCTGGGTATGGCTCTGGGGACGCCGGTGGGGGCCTTTGTGGGAGCGATGGGAGCGCTGGCGGTGATCTTCGGGGTGGCGCGCTGGACGCCGCCGGGGCGGGCGTCGACCTATGTGCTGCTGTTGACGGGGGTGATCGTCAATGCCTTTGCCGCCTCGTTGATCATGTTTATTCAGAGTGTGGTGACCGCCCGTCAGGCTCAGGAAATTCTATTTTATTTAATGGGAGCATTGGCGGTGGAGGGGATCGGGGGCCAGACGATGGCGTCTGTGGCGGTGGTGATGGTGGTATGTATCGCCGTGATCTACCGCCATGCCGTGGATTTGAATGCGCTGTCACTGGGCGAAGAGGACGCGGCCTATCTGGGGATCGAGGTGGGGCGGGTGAGGCTGGTGACGGTGGTGGTGGCCAGTCTGGCGGTGGCGGTGGCGGTGGCCTTTTCGGGGATCATTGGATTCGTAGGGCTGGTGGTGCCCCATGCGATACGGCTGGTGGTGGGGCCGGACCACCGGGTGCTGATCCCGGCCTGTGCCTTCGGGGGAGCCGCTTTTTTGAGCTGCGCCGACGTGGTGGCCAGGGGAAGCTTCGGGGTGCTGGGGACAGTGTTGCCCGTCGGGGTGATCACGTCGCTGATCGGAGCGCCGGTTTTTATCTATTTTTTGTGGCGCTCACTTCAGCGCGATGCGGGGTGGTGAGATGAGTTGGCTAGAGGCATCGTCCATTGCAGTGGGGTATGGCAATGAAGAGGTTCTCAAGGGCATCGATCTGGAGGTGGGCCCTGGGGAGGCGGTGGCGATCGTGGGCCCCAATGGAGCGGGAAAGACGACGTTGCTGAAGGTGCTCAGCGGCGTACTGGAGGCCGAGAGGGGAGAGGTGCGGCTCAAGGGGCGCCGGATGGGAGATTGGTCGCGACGCGAGGTGGCTCAAGAGGTGGCAGTGGTGCCCCAGGCGGCGCCCCAGTCATTTAGTTTTACAGTCCTGGAGTGCGTCCTCATGGGGCTATACGCCGGGTCGCGGCGTCTGGTGCCAACCAGAGAGGATATCGAGGAGGCGGAGCGGGCCCTGGAGGTGCTGGAGATGGGGCCATTCAAGGAGCGTTCGATTGCGGGGTTGAGCGGAGGGGAGATGCAGCGCGTACTGTTGGCGCGGGCGATGGTGGGGGGAAGCGATCTGTGGTTACTCGACGAGCCGACGGCGAGCCTCGATATGCGCCATCAAAAGAGCACCCTGGGAGCGGTGAGGGCCCACGTGGAGGGGGAAAAAGCGGCGGTGGCAGTACTCCACGATCTGGGGTTGGTGCACCGCTATTTCGATCGGGTGGTGGCCCTTCACCGGGGAGTGGTGCTGGTGGACGGAGAACCCGATCAAGTGCTCCAAGAAGAGGTGGTGTCGCGGCTCTATGGCACGGAGATGAGGCGCGGAGAGGTGGCCGGCCAGGTGGTGTGGGTCGTGGATTGAGCAGCGCGTGTGCTCTCAGGGGTGGACGGGGTTGGCGGCGTTAAAGACGTGCTCGAAGTTGTCGACAAAGGCGTCGGTGAGGTCGGCGTCTTTTAGTTTAAGGATGGCCTCGTCGTTGTTGAAGAGCGCCGAGAAGCTATAGTTATGGGATCCGGTGATCACGGCCTGGGTATCGGGTGTGCCCTGGAAGGTCACCCCGTCGAAGAGCATGTATTTGGAGTGGACCTGGGGGCGCTGACCGTCGGGAAAAAGGGCGACTTCAATGCCGTCGGTGTAGAGAATATCGGTGATGTCGGAGCCCGGGGAGTCGATGGAGTTGTCTTCGCCGAGGACGAGGCTGAGATCGCAGCCCTCGCGGTGGCGGTCGCGGAGGTTTTCGGCGAGGCTATTGCGGGCGTCGGTAAAGAAGGCCATGGCCACGTAGATGTGGCCACCATCGGCGCAATCGATATCGGCGACCAGGTCGCGCACGACGTCACCGACGCTGAATTCGACGGGAAAGAAGAAGGCTTGCGTCCGCTCATCGCCTTCGATGGCGTGGTCGAAGGAGGGTTGCTCATCGTTGAGGTGTGACCAGTAGTCGCGATAGCCCTGGAAGATGGCGCTGTCGCCGCGAAGGATGACGAGGTTATCGAAATCTTGGGGCTGGGCGTTGGTGATATTTCCCGAGGTTTGGGCGACGATATCGGTGGAGCCGTCGCCGATCTCGGAGATGGTCAAAAATTTATTGTGCTGGATATTGGAGCCAATGCAGCCGCCTTCCGAGCCCTCTGAGGTGCAAATATGAACGCGGTTGCCGAGCTGGTCGATGAGCAGCTGGACGGCGTCGTTATACGAGCCACTGCTGAAGCGGTTGTTATTGCCGACGACGAGTCGAATATCGACGCCGCGCTGGTGGGCGGCGATCAGGGCCTCGGCGGTTTCCACCCGGCTAAAGGAGAAGAAGGCACCGCGGAGTTCGGCGTCGTCGGGCACGTCGTCGATGAGGTCGACGATTCGATGCTGGAGTGATTCATCGGGATCGTCGGTGCCGGGCAACGAAAAGTAGGCGTCGGCGTCCAGGGCATCAGGGGAAGGACCATTGGAGTCATTATTATTGGGGTTGTTATTATTGGGATCCGAGTTGTTCGAATTATTATTGGGTTGAGCAGGGGGGTTGGGGTCGGCGCAGGCCGTGATCTGGGCGATGAGGAGGATCGCCAGTGAGAGGAGGGTGAAGCGAGAAAAGGAGGGCATCGAGGAGTCCTTGCAGGGGCAATCAACGGGGCCTCTGTATTCTGGTGATTTGGGCAAGGCGTTGCAAGTGGGAGCGTTTCGGGCCAGCCCATCAATCGTCGATGGCGTCGTGGAGAAATAGAAATGGCGAGCGCCCCCCAAGAAGCGCTCGCCATCGCCTTTCTAGCTCAATCCATGAGGCTTAGTCCGTTCGCACACAACGGACGGCGTTCTCAGAGGTCTTACTGGTACCGAAGCTACTGCCCGTGTCCATATTTTGTCCGTAGGCGACGTGGTCATTGGGCGGATTGTTGCCTGTAGAAGACCAATGGGAGACGGCTTCGACGTTGGGTAGGATGTCGCGATGTTCGCCAATCGTGGCCTCAAGCTCGTGGATGGCGGGCAAAAACCAGTCCTGGTGGCCATGAGCGTCGAGGTCGGCGCAAGCCTCCGCGGCTTCGTAGGGGGCGCCGGAGTCCGTTTGATTGATGAGGGTGACGGTGTTGCCCCATCCATCGGTCTGACTCTCAGCACCGGAATCGCTACTTCCCTGGGCGTATTTGAAGCCCGCGCCTCCACCGGCGCTGGTCTCCGTGGTGTAGTAGGCGACGTCATTGAAGTCACCGGCATAATAGCTGCCACCGACGCATTCATCACCGATCTCGGCGAGGGCCGAACAATTGTCTTCGACGAAGATGCTAAAGGAGTCGTCGTCATCATCGGTGGCGATGATGGCGTCGTAGGTTCCACCGGCGTCGGTGGTGTCCCACTCCAGCATCACGGTTTCCACCGATCCGGGAGCGACTTGGAAGTCGTGGACGGTGTCGACGACATCGCCGTCGATAGACAATTGGACATCTTGCTCTCCCGTGACCTGTCCGAAGTTGGTGATCTTGGCGGCCCCATAGGCAATGTCGCCCTGAATGACCTCCAGATCACTGGCGAAGAGGTCGATATCGACGCCGTAGAAGGCAGGTTCAAGGACGGTGACCACGAAGCTCGAGGAGGTATCGTCGGAGGCCACCTGGGCGGCAACACTTCCCGATGGGGCGCCGTCACCGTCCCATTGAAGGGTGACGGTGTGGCTGTCCTCGGGATCGAGGGCCAGATCTTGGTGGGTGTCGACGACATCGCCGTCGACGGTCAATTCGATGTCCTGGGTGGCTTCGACGCCGCCGATATTGGTGATATGGGCGAGGACTTCCGCCGTGTCGTCAGGAGCGATCTGGAGGAGGCTGTTGCTGAAGTCGATCTCGACGTCGAAATAGGCGCCATCGACGACGGTGGCAGTAGCCGTGTCGGTGTCGTTATCACTTTTGACCTCGACGTTGAATTCACCTCGGTCATCGGCCTGGGGCGTCCACTGAAGAGAAATCGTGATCGCCTCTCCATCGTCGAGTCCCAGGGAGTGAACGGTGTCCACGGTGTGGTCGTCGATGGCCAGCTCGATATCCTGGGTTCCCGGCTGAGCGCCGACGTTTTCGACGTCTACCACGACCACCACGTCGTCGTGCTCGGTCACAGAGAGCATGCTCTCTTCGGTATCTATTCGAACTTCAAAATAATCGAGGTCGGTGACCGTGACCTGAGCTTCGTCCGCATCATCGCCCGTAGAGACGGTGGCCATATGGTCGCCCACATCGTCGAGGGTGGTCTCCCAGGTGAGGGTCACGACTTTGGTACGGCCACCATCGATGGAGATCGACTCGGTGGCAATTTCGCGGTCTTCGATGTTGAGCGTCACCTCTTGCTCCCCGTCGAGCTGCCCCTCGTTGGTGATCTCGGCGACGAGGCGAATATTGCCGCCGGCCCCGGTCACCAGGTCACTGGCGTCGGTGTTGATGGCCACCTGAAATTCGGCGGTGGTCTCGCATTCGACGAGCACATCGGTGATGTCTCGTTCGTCGAAGGTGCCGGTGGCGCGGGTCACCGAGCACTCCTGTGACTGCGGCTGTTGGGCGACGGTCACTTCGTAGTCTTCGCCCTTGCTGTAGACGGTACTGAAGGAGAAACTGTCGTCGCCGGCGTCAATCTGAAGGACTTCGCCGGCGTCGTTTTCCAATTCCAGGCCCTCGGAGTCGAGATCCAGGATCTGTCCGGAGAGCGCCAGATCATCGACGTCAAAGCCGCCGCTGTCCGATTCGCCATCATCTCCACAGCCGGTCACGCCTGCCAGAGCGCCAACGAGCAATAAAATCGCGGCATAGGATGCCAGCTTTAATCGACTATTGAGTCCTCTCATTCAGATACCTCACTTCGTTTCTATTTCTTCCCAAACTGCGTTTGGGCTCTGATTCTCCAGGTCGCCATCATCGGACACTCCGACGTGACGCTGGGTTAGTTCCCGAAATTTTTAATTTCGACGATTCCAAAAACACGCATCTTGTTACCCGATCCCAGGTGAAACGAACAGCGTCAATTGGTCCCCAATGGTTCATGGCCCCTCCGGCTTCTGAATTGGATTTTGCGGACAAGACCTTTCCTTCATTGTGAACGTAAAAAGTTATTGACCCGATCGAGGGAGGAGCGTAGACTCAGAGGACTGGGTTGATTTTAACGAGAGGGCAGACCATGCGAATCAAATGTGGCTGGAGCGCAGGCTTAGTGATGGCGGTGGTCGTAGGGGCGATTACGATTGCAGCTTGTTCCGACGATCAGGGTGGGAGCACCGCGCAGACCGGCTATTTTGGTCTGCAACCGGTGTCCGGTGTGACCTATGAAGCGGGGAGGCATCAGGGGGTCACCGGCGAGGACGGAGAGTTTCAGTACCGAGGCGGGGATCATATCACGTTTTATCTCGGGGACGTGGTGCTCGGCAGCGCACCGGCGATGGAGGTGGTGGAGGAGTTGGATGTCGCCGGCGGAGTGGACGATGAGTTAGGGCGTCAGATCAATATGGTGCGATTGTTGTGGACCCTCGACGCCGATGAGGACCGGAGCAACGGGGTGAGGTTGCTGGAGTCAGCACAGGATATTCCAGAGGATACGGATTTGAGCGATGAGTCCTCGCTGCAGGCGGCGGTGGATGCCGTGGCGCCGGGGCGAACGCTTCTGGGATACGAGGAGGTATTTCAGGAGGTGGTGGAGCACGCCGAGGCGAGGGGGATGAGTTTTGAGTTGGTCGGTCATTACGAGATGTTTACGGGGACGGCGATGGATTTAACGCGGTTTATGGACAGGGATTGCCCCGATGCGGATCGTTGGGATCGAATCGAAGTTGACGTCAGCGAGATCGACGGTGGATAC